>JACPDV010000196.1 GCA_016183835.1 Armatimonadota bacterium | reverse complement strand
GGCGGAGTCGAGCACCTGCGCCGTCAGCCGCACCCCCTCGCACACCGCCCGCGGTCCGCTGGGCTCCGGCGTGAGCCGGGCCAGCTCGCCCAGCCGGCGCACCGCCAAGGTACGCTCCAACGCGCTGTCGGAATGCCGCGCCACGCGGCCGAGAGCGGCCACCAGGGGCCCGTCCCGCAGCGTGGTGGGCCAGGCCACATCGCGGCTGAGGAGGAGACCGCAGCAGACCGTGTCCGCGTCGCCCGGCGGCAGCGTCCACCAGGGGCTGGCCACGGCGCTGCGCGCCGCGGCGCAGGCGGCGGCGTGGGCCTTGAGCACAGAGCGGTGTGCCGCGTGCCGGCCCCACTGCTCCGCATACAGGCAGGCCATCACCACGGCCACCAGAATCAGCACCACCTGAGCCGTTGCCCGCCGGCTCCGCGCGCTGCTCATGCGGGGTCCTCGCCCCGGAACAGGGCCAGCACCGCGCCCACCAGATAGAGCGAGCCGGTGATGCAGATCAGGTCGCTCTCGCCGGCCCACTCCCGCGCGCAGGACAAGGCGCTCTCGGGGTCGGCGCGCTGCTCGACCCGCTCGCAATGCCGCGCCGCCGCGGCGTGCAGGTCTTCCGGCGACGCCGCCCGCGGGTTGCCGGGGAGGTCCAGGTCCTTGTCGCGATGCGCGCCCACCACCAGGTACCGGCGGCGGTGGGGGAACAGCCCGAGCGCCTCCGCCAGCCGCGCCCCGGAGGCCGGGTTGTGCGCGCCATCGAGCACTACCCACGGCCGGCGATCCATCACCTGCAGCCGCCCGCGCCACTCCACCTCGCGCAGCCCGTCGCGGACGCGCGCCAGGTTCACCAGCTCCGCCCCGCGGCCCGCGGCGACCACCGCCAGCGTGCGCGCGACCGCGGCGTTCTCCACCTGGTGCGCCCCCAGGAGCGGCAGCGAGAGGTCCACCGGCGGTGCACCCGGCCAGCCGACGTTGACGCGCTGCACGACACGGTTGAAGCCCCGGTCGACGAACGCCTCGCCCGGCCGCGGCTCCACGCCCTCCGCTGGCACGACCTCGGCGCCGCGCTCGGCGGCCACGCGCCGGATCACCGCACCGGCCTCGGGCGGCTGCGGGGCGAGCACGACCGGCACACCGGGCTTGATGATCCCTGCCTTCTCGGCGGCGATGGCGGCCAGCGTGTCGCCCAGGAACTGCGTGTGGTCGAGGCTCACCGGCGTGATGGCGCAGACCGCCGGGTGCACGATGTTGGTGGCGTCGAGCCGCCCGCCGAGGCCCACCTCCACCACCTGCCACTGCACGCCGGCGCGGCGGAACCATTCGAAGGCGAGGACGGTGAAGAGGTCGAAGTAGCTCAGGGCGTCGCCGGGCTGCTCGGCGGCGTAGGCCTCGGCGGCGGGCCGCAGCCGGGTGGTGACGAGCTCGGCCAGGCCGTCACGCGGGATCGGCTCGCCGTCGACGCGGATCCGCTCGCGCAGGCTGACCAGGTGGGGCGAGGTGTAGAGCCCGGTGCGGTAGCCGGCGGCGCGGAGGATGGCGTCGCTCATGGCCGCGACCGAGCCTTTGCCCTTGGTGCCGGCAATGTGGATGGCGCGGCCGTGGCAATGCGGGTTGCCAAGGAGGGCGCTGAGCCACTCCACGCGGGCGAGCTTGATCCCGGTCCAGTGCCGCGGGTCCGGGCGCCGCTCGAGGTTGGCGAAGCTGTCGAGCCAGGCCACCGCTTCGAGGTAGTTCATGGCGGGCTCAACTGCCGACGTGGAGCCGGTGGGCGAGGCTCTCGGGCAGGCCGACCTGGCGGATGCGCTCACAGGCGGCGTCCACGTCGTAGACCACGCGCCGGAAGGTGACCTTGCCCTCGGCGTCGTCGTAGATCGCGTAGGCGGCCCTCCAGTTGCGGTCGCGCGGCTGGCCGCAGCTTCCGGGGTTGATCACGTAGCGGTTGCCGTTGTTGATGAAGACCTCGCCGCCGTCGCGGAACTGCACGCGCCGCACGGGGCTGGCGGCGACCTTGCGGTAGGCCTCGGCGACGTGCGTGTGGCCGACGAAGATCAGGTTCCGGTCGGCGGCCTGCATCGTGTCCCAGGCGATCTCGGGCGAGGTGATGTAGACCCACTTGCCCGGCTCGGGGAGCGAGCTGTGGACGAGGAGGAAGCCGGGCGCGCGGGCCACGGGCGCGAGGGTGGCGAGCCATTCGCGATGGTTCGGGTCGAGGTGCTCCCGGGTCCAGTCGACGGCCGAGCGGGCGTAGGGGTTGAACCAGTTCATCTCGACGTCGCTGACGCAGGCCTGATCGTGGTTGCCGAGCAGGCACACGGCGCCGGTGGAGCGCAGCAGCTCGCAGCAGGCATTCGGCTCCGCGCCGTAGCCGACCATGTCGCCGGTGCAGATGAGGTGCTGGACCCGCTCCGTGCGGATCGCCGCGAGGACCGCCTGCAGGCCGGGCAGGTTGCCGTGGATGTCGCCGAAGATCCCGAACCTCATGACGGGGAACCGCCCCGGACGCACTGGCCCGATCGCACCCAGCGGACCCACAGGAGACCCATCCCGCCGCGCGCGCCCGGATTATAGCACGCCCAACCGGCGGTGACAACGGCGTGGCACGGCGCCAAAATGACGGTTGGTGCCGGGCACGGCCGGCGGTATACTTGGGCAGGATAGAGCGCTATGCCCGCCGACAGCTACAACCTTGACGACCAGGTCCTGACCACCAAGTTGAGCACGATGGTCAAGTGGGCCTCGGAGCAGCAGGACCGCATGCGGCAGACGGTGGATCACTTGATCACCGCCGACAACATCGTGGCCAGCTCCATCCGGGGCGTGGAGCACTGGGCGCAGCGCAATTCGGTCTTCCCCGCCCTCTTCGGCCTCGCCTGCTGCGCCATCGGGCCCCGGTCCTGCGCCAGATCTACGATCAGATGGCCGAGCCGAAGTGGGTCATGGCGATGGGCGCCTGCGCCAGCTCCGGCGGCGTGTTCAACAACTACGCCATCGTCCAGGGCGTGGACCAGGTGGTGCCGGTGGACGTCTACATCCCGGGCTGCCCGCCCCGCCCCGAGCTGCTGCTCCACGGCCTGATGCTCCTCCAGGAGAAGATCGGCCGCGGCGAGAGCGCTCGCGAGACGGCCCTGGCCGCCGCCGAGGCCTAGCGAGGATCCCGCGATGTCCGACCAGCCCGAGCCGCTCGATCCCGAGGCGCTCTTCCCGCCCACCTTCGGCCTCGCCGAGGGCCTTCCCGATGGGGGCATCATGATGATGCACACCCACTACCTCGACGACCTGATCAACACGGCCCGCGCCAACTCGCTGTGGTACATGACCTTCGGGCTGGCCTGCTGCGCCATCGAGATGATGGCCACCGCCGGACCGCGCTTCGACCTCGACCGCTTCGGGCTGATCCCCCGCGCCACCCCGCGCCAGAGCGACCTGATGATCATCGCCGGCACCGTGGTCAAGAAGATGGCCCCGCGCGTCAAGCGGCTCTACGACCAGATGGCCGAGCCGCGCTACGCGATCGCGATGGGCACCTGCGCCACGATGGGCGGGCCGTTCCAGGAGAGCTACAGCGTGCTGATGGGGGCGGACCAGGTGATCCCGGTGGATGTCTACATCCCCTTCTGCCCGCCCCGGCCGGAGTCGCTCCTCCACGGCATCTTCCAGCTCCAGCGCAAGATCCGCCACGAGCGCTACGAGCACACCCGCGCCCTGTCGCCGCTCGGCAAGCTGCTCCGGGGCGTGCTCGACCGGGGCGATCCGGGCGCGGCGTGAGCCGGTCTCACAGGCCCAGCCCACCGCCCAGCACCGACGAGACCAGCGACAGAGTCCAGATCTCCGCCCAGTCCAGCTCCAGCACCTGCCGGTAGAGCGTGACGCGGATGGCGATCGAGACGATCCAGTAGACCATCCCCGTTTGCCCGATGGCCATGCACACGAAGCTGGCCAGAGACGTGGCCGCCATCGCCACCGCCACCACAGGCAGCACCCAGCGGTNNNCGACCACACGATGCGCAGGGCGATGCTCATGCCCAGGGCTTGCACGAGCCACACCAGCGGGAGCACGACGAGAGCGATCGCGAACGTCAGGCCGGCAGACAGTTCCGGCGTGTCCTCCGGCGCCTGCTGCATGAGCATCGCCGTGAGATAGACGAGCGGGATGATCAGGGCCACCAGCGCCGCCCAGAGCGGCATCCCGACGATGGCCCACGACAGCCACGGCTGCCCGTCCGTCCGCTCCGGCCAACGCGTCCGCACCCACTCGCCGGTCAGCGAGACCTCCTCCACCGGCTCCACCGCCGACGGCCGGTCCGTCTGCGGGAGCACCGGCGGCGCCGCGGGCTTCGGCTCGGGCGGCAGCGTGTGCGGCGATGCCAGGGCGTGGAGCTGGCGGAGCTGCCCGTCTCTCAGGAAGAGCATCCGGCAGGCCGCGCAGGCGAGGATCGGCACGGTCGGGGCGTTCGGGAAGCGCCTCTCGGCCAGCGGCTCGTGACAGCGGGCACAAGTGGGCTCGGGCCGATCGAGCGGCGGTCGCCCGCCGTGGTCACGATACCGGTCGTCGAACGGCGCCAGCAGCTCGGGGTGGCTCTTCACCACCTCGCCCAGGTCCGCGGAGCCCAGCCACATGCCGCCGCACTCCGGGCAAACGTCCAACAGGCGGCCGGCCAGCTCCGCGCTGGCAAGAGGAGCGTCACAAGACGGGCATTGGCTCATCGCTCATCCCCCGTACGGCTGGAGGTCGTTACGCCGGGTCGGTTGCGATCCCTTCAGCGTCCCACGGCCGGCAGCAGGCCGGCGTCGGCCATCACAGCCCCGTCAGGTAGTGCAGCAGGCCCGCCAGCATCGTCAGCAGCGCGAACTCCCCGAACTCGAGCTCCAGCCCTTGCTGGTAGATCACCGCCGTCGCGATCAGCCGGATCAGGAGCATCAGCCAGATGTCGATCCCGAACACGGCGGCGAACAGGAGGAGGAGGGTGTCCGCTGCCAGGACGAGCGCCACAACCGGCAGCAGCAGGCGGTAGGTCTGGGCGAAGGGGTACTGCGAGCCACCGCCTACGCGCATGATGAACCGCAAGGCGATGGTGGCGAACAGCGCCTCGACGGCGCAGGTGAAGAAAGTCCGCGGGAGGATCACCAGCACGACGGCGGTCAGGACCGTCAGCATGGACTCGTCCTCGTCGACGCGGAT
>JACPDV010000067.1 GCA_016183835.1 Armatimonadota bacterium | reverse complement strand
GAAGCTCGGCGGCTGGGCGGGCTACCGGTCGTCGCCACCCTACGGGCCGAAGGTGGTGCAATGGGGCCTGGAGAAGCTCGGGACCATGGTCGCCTACCACCGTCTGCTGCGTGCGGGGCAGTTAGGTAACAATGACACAGGATGAGTTGCCAAGGAGGGGGAGCGCGTTGCGCCCCGACGCAGCCAACCGCGGCCGCTCACAGCACCGGCCGGTCCGGCGGCTGGTAGTCGCTCTCGAGCGTGTGCCACGGCCGGCCGCAGCGGCGGCTGATCACTGTCCACTCCGCCGGGGTCAGGTTGCCGCAGTGGTGGTAGAGGAACCGTCGCAGCCCCGCCGCCTCGGCCGCCGCCAGCAGGCGGTCGAGATCGCCGGCGCTCACCGGGTCGCCGTCGTGCGGCCGGCGGCCCGACTCCAGCCAGGGCACCACGCGCTCCGGATCGTCCACCGCCGCCAGCGGCCGGCGTGTCTCCTCGGCCATGACCGTGTCGAAAAAGGCGTCGGGGAACGTGGCGTCCAGGTCCAACCGGCTGCTCACGCCCGGCAGCTCGAGCCCGAACAGCGCCTTCACCACCCCCAGGGCCTCCGCGTCGGTCAGCCCGGGGTTCCAGTGCGTGAGCGTCTCCACGTAGCGGTAGACCGTGCCATACAGGCCGTCGAACCCGCGCTGCCAGATGTAGTGCTTGGGCAGGAGGAGGTCGAGGTGCTCCGCGAGGCGCACGAAGTCGTAGCCGGCGAGCGGCGCGAAGCAGGCGCTCCGCGGCCCCATGCCGAGCCCGAACCGCCGCGAGGTGACCGCGTCCACCGCCTGCCGCACATCCGCGACGAAACGCGTCAACGCGTCCGTACGGAAGCGCAGCCAGGCGGTCACGCCGGGTTCGAAGAGCTGGCACGCGCCCACGAACCCGCCGCCGGCGTGCACCTCGAGCCGACGGCGGTCGAGGCGGTGGAACGAATCCTCGAGCCGGTCCTTCGCCGCGACGAGGGCGGCGAAGTCGTAGCCGAGGCGCTCGCAGACGGGCCGCACCGCCTCGGGCAGGTCACGGAAGAAGTCGCTGCGGTGGTTCATGTGGTGCGGCGCGATCTCGTAGCCCCATTCGGGCCCGTCGAAGATCCCGCCATCCACCATCGGGTAGTGCTCGAGCGTGTCCGCGGTGCGCGCGGCGTAGGCGGTGATGGTGGCCTCGTCGGCCCAGTGTCCGCCGCCGGGCCCCATGCCCACTGCCGGGGTGAAGATCCAGACGCTGAAGCCGCGCTCCTTGGCGGCGGTCAGCGTCGCTTCGAGCTGGCGTCGCTTGTTGGGGTGCTGCTCCTCGGGCGGCGCGGGCGGGGCGACCCCCAGATCCTGGTAGATCCGCGGCTCCGGGTCGAAGGTGACCACCGGCGGCTGCCCCTTGGCCACGCCGCGCGTGCCATAGGCCAGGTCCTGCGCATCGAACAGCAGCGGGCCCACCACCAGCCCGTCCACCCCTCCCTCGCCCCAGGCATCGAACAGGCGCTCGTGGTCGGCCATCACCGACTCGAGGTCGCGCATCACGTCCATCCAGAGCTTCATCACGCCATCCGTCTCCCCGGCCCTACATCGCCAGCAACACCACCAGCACGATGCACCCCAGCCCGCACAGGGCCACGATCGCGCCGCAGCCGCCCTTCTTGGGCGCCTGCACCTGCGTGCTGACGCAGCCACGCGCTTTGGGGTCCACATCCAGCGGCCAGCGGGTGGCGCCGTCGTAGCGCGCGACGTGCAGCTCCGCGCCGCTGAGGTTGGCCCCGTGCAGGTTCGCGCCGCGCAGGTCGGCACGGTAGAGGTTGGCGGACTCGAGGTACGTGCCGGCCAAGTTGGCGCCGGTCAGGTTCGCCCCGCTGAGGTCGGCGCGTTGCAGGTTGGCGCCGCTCAAGTCGGCCTCGCTGAGGTCGACACCGGCCAGCACGATGTCGCTCAGATCCACCCCGGAGAGATGCGCCGCCGGCAGCTTGGCCCCGGTCAGGTCGGCGCCCGGCAGCGAGTCGCCGTCGACTCGATGCAGGACGGTTCCATCGCTGTTCCGGATCTCGATCATCTTCGCGCTCCCACCGTTCGCGCCCCCCGGCCATTGTAGCCCGCGGTTGACAGGCGAGGCAAATGCCGCAACCCTGGAGGCGCATGGAACCCGAGCTCGCCGAGTTCATCGGTCTCTTCGACCAGGAGCAGTTCTGGGAGAGCCACGAAGTGCTGGAAGCAGGCGGCGGCGGCGCGGGTGCACTGGCAGCGGGGGAATCGGCGCGGCATGGACACGCTCGAAGCGCGAGCTCGGCGCCGGCTGGAGGGCTACCGTCCGGCGGCCAAGGGGGTGGACCTGGAGCGTCTGCTGAGCGAGCTGGCCGCGTGCCTGCACGAGGGTGGCCCGCCGCCCCGCCTGGGGGCGGCGGGCGCCTCCGTCAGTCGGCCGCGTGCAGAGCCTGCTCGAGGCCCTGCGCCCACGGCCGGAGGTACTCCTCCCAGCGATGGTTGCGCACCGCCGTGACGAACTTGGGGAAGCTCAAGTACGGCGTGAACCGCGGCCGGTAGGGGCGCTGCATGAGCGTCATACCGGCCTCCTCGGGCGTCCGGCTGCCCTTCGCGTTGTTGCAGCCGACGCAGCAGGCGACGAGGTTGGTCCAGTCGTGCGCGCCGCCGCGGCTCAGCGGCACCACGTGGTCCAGGGTGAGGACCGCGTCGTGGTCGCCGCAGTACTGGCAACGGTTGCCGTCGCGGGCGAAGATGCCTTTGCGGGAGACGTGCAGCTCGGGGTACGGCCGCCGGACGTAGTAGGCCAGGCGCACCACCGAGGGCGCGTCGCCCACGATGCTCACGCTGCGGAGCGGGTGCTCCGAGGCCTGAACCACCACCACCTTGCCCAGGTGCAGCAGCGCCACCGCGCGCCGCACATTCGTGATGTTCAGCGGCTCGTAGTTCTGGTTCAAAACCAGTACTTGTCCCTCCATGACACGCTACTCCCAAACGACGAACCCGCCACCTGGGGTCAGGCTAGCGGGCTCGCTGGTTCGGTCGCAACTGGGTTGACGGGCCTATCCAGAAGTCGTTTCGGCCCGCACGAGACCCGGCTATTCCGAACAGCGGCCACAACCACTCGCGAGGGCGCGCGAGCGCGCCGGACAACGCCGGCGTTCGTGCTCCTCCGCGGGACTGGCAAAGGCTCGACATACTCGCCCCACCGCGGGCAGGCGCGGTTGTCTGGGGCAGGATACCACAGCCATCGGGATGCCGTCAACGAGATCGAAGGGCACGATTCCGGCCATCGTCGCAGCCCAGTCGGACCGCGCCGGGCGACCAGCAGGTAACCGGGCCGGCACGGCGAAAGTTCGGCGAACCGGGTCCGCTCGGCTCATACTGGGTGCGGGGGAACAAGCTCAGCCGGAGCCGCCGTCTGAGGTGAATGGTTGAGACCTGGCCGACGCCTTGGGGCGGTCGGGGTGGAAAGGAACCGCGATGAGTAAGAGGTGGTCGTTGGTGGTCGTGGCCGTGATGGCGGGTGCCCTGCTCGGGGCCGGCGGACCGACCGCCGTGATTGAGAAAGTCCCATCGAAGTCGGCGCAGGAGGGTAAGGTGGGGGGCGAGGCCCAGATCGACTGGACCAACCGGTTGATCACGGTGACGGGCATGGGTCCGCTCGCCACCAACGTCGCGCCCGCTCTGGCCAAGGTCCGGGCCCGCCGGATCGCCATCGGTGACGCCCTGCGGCTGCTCGCCGAAGCGGTGTCGGGCGTGCGGGTCACCTCCGAGACCAAGATCGCCAACTACGAGTTGGTCAGCGACGATGTCCACCTGCAGATGACGGCGTTCGTCAGGGGCCAGCAGGTCATCGAGGAGAAGCTCACCGAGGACGGCATCTTCACGGTGAAGATGGTGGCCCCGTTGTTCGGCGGCGGCGACAACAGCGTGGCGTCGATCGTGCTGCCGGCCATCGAGCAGACCGAGGAGCCGGCGCGGCAGGCGCGGGAGAAGGAAGACCAGGAGGCCGGGCGCCAGCCCGTGCCGCCGGTGGACATCCCCGAGAAGCCGCCCGTGGCCCCCGCCACACCGGCCCGCAAGCCGGGGCCCTACACCGGGCTGATCGTCGACGCCCGCGGCTTCGACTTGATGTCCAGCATGTCGCCCAAGATCGTCCGCAAGGACGAGACCGAGGTGTGGGGCACCGTCCACGTCTCCACGCAGTTCGTGCTGCAGAACGGCATCGTGGGCTGGGTGCCCAATCTCGAGTCCGCGAAGCGCTCCGGCGACAACCCTCTGATCATCCGGGCCATCGGATGTCACGGGTCGTTCCGCGCCAACCCCATCGTCGGCGACGACGATGCCGACCTGATCCTCAAGGAAAACGCCAAGAGCAAGTACCTGGACACGTTCAAGGTCTGCATCGTCAAGGGTTGACGCCTGTCGACGCCCCTCGCCCGTCACCCCTCGCCGGCGTGCCCGGCGGGGGGTGGCGTGGCTAGGCGTTCTGGCTCGGCGGCTCGTCCGTGTTCTCGCCGAAGATGATCAGATAGCCGTCCGGGTCTTCGACGTGGGTCTCCTTCATGCCGTAGAACTGGACCTCCAGCTCCGATGGCGCGTGCCCGCGGGCGAGCAGGTCGTCGCGCATCCCGGCCACGTCCTCCACGCGGAGGTAGAGGATGCACTCGCGGTGCCCGTGGCTGTGGTCCATGGGTAGCGTGTTGCCCTCTTCGTCGTGGGTATGCCCAAGGCCCAGCATCAGGTTCGCGCCGTCGCGCCGCAGCGCGGCCCACGAGGTCTGCCCTTCCCACTGGATCTTGTTCAGGGTCTCGAAGCCGAGGGACTCGTAGAACGCCACGCTGCGGTCCACGTCGGACACTGAGACGATGGGTGTCAGGCCGGTCACGCGGGGCATGTCAATCTCCTGGCGGCTCGCCCATTGTGAGTCGCCTCGAGCGGCATGTCCGGCGCGCTAGGGCCCGGCGTTGCCCGACTGATCCACCGCTGCCACCCGGTAGTGCGGGTCGGCCTCGGCGCCGCGGTCCACGTACTCGGCGGCCACCGTCGAGCCGATCTGCCTGTCACCGCGATAGACGCGGTAGTAGCACAGGTCCGGCGCGTCGGCGGGCTGCCAGGTGATGCGGTGCCCCTCCGCCGTAGCCGCCACCGAAACGCCGCGGACGGCCGCGGGCGGCTGGTCGTCGTACCGGGTGGTGTAGACCACCAGACAGCTCGGCCCCACCCGGTCGCGGAGCACGCCATCCGCTGCGGCCACCGTCCCGCTCGGCGGCTGCAGGTCGCCGAACGGGTGGAAGGGGATGTGCGCGGGATCGTAGAGGTAGCGCCGGAACGGCTTGCCGACCGCCTGTCCCACCTGCACCACCACCGGTACCTCCTCCTTGTAGCGGTTCAGCACCGCCACCGACCAGCTCCCACCCGGGTGCCGCACCGCCGCGGCGCGGAGCCAGGGGTCGTCGGTTTCCACCCGCACCGCCGCCGACGGACCGCGGAAGAACTTCGTCAGCAGGCCATAGCAGTAGTACGGCGCGCGGGTGCCCAGGTCGCGCCCGGTCCAGCGGAACTGGCCCCACTTGTTGGCGTAGGTCGGGCTGTAGTCGTCGGGGAAGTCCATGAAGGTCCAGTAGCCCAGGCCGTAGACCCCGGCGTTGAGCGCGGCGATCACCGCGTCGGCGAGCTGGAGCCCGACCAGGGGTTCGTCCGGCGTGTCCCAGTAGACGCAGGCGTCCCACTTCCGGCCGTTCCGCGTGCCGCCGTCCTGGCGGCAGCCGAACTCGCCGAGGATGAACTCCTTGCCCTTCCCGCGCGCCAGCTTCACCGCCCACTCCAAGCGCTCGGCGAACCACGGGTAGAACCGCTCGTCGCCGGGCGGGCTCTCGTTGAAGTAGTGGTGCCCGCCATAGACAGCGGTGATGTCGTCCATGTTCTGCGCGGCCCACTCCAGCGTGTGCCAGTAGGAGATGGGCGAGGCGTCGGTAGCCAACAGGCCGATGGGCAGCTTGCGGGCGCGCAGCTCGTCGTAGAGCGCCTGGTGGTAGGCTTTGAACTTGGGCAGGTCGCCCGCCAGGCTGCCCCAGCTCTTGAGCGACAGCTCGTTGGTCAGGCAGAACCAGCGCAGGTTGTCGGCGCCCCGGGTGCGCTCGAACCACTCCAGGCGGTCCACCACCTTGCGTGCATAGGCCCGCCGCTCGTCGTCGTTGGCAGTGTCCTCGGGGCCCCAGGTGGCCATGTAGACCTCGGTGCCGGTGGACTTCAGTCGCAGCAGGTGTCCGGCCACCTGCTCGAGCATGGCCGCGTCCCAGGCATTGCTGTCGTTCAGCCGGGCGAACGAGGGGTTCAGCTCGCGCCAGCGCTTGGCCACCACCGTGTCCATCATCTCCTGCGGGATGTGAAAGGTGTGCTCGAAGCAGTGGAAGCCCACCCCGGCGAAGTGCGGTTGGGTGACCTGGTCGGGGTGCACGGTGATCCGCCGCTCCGCGCCGCCGCGGTCGGGCCAGGGAGCGAACTCGAGCGTGCGCTGCACCTCCACGTCGTCGAACCAGGCGGTGCCGTGGGCGTTGAGCACCAGGCAGAGGCGGGCCTTGGCCGTGCTCGGCCCGGCGCGGCCGGCGATGGTCAGGTGCTCCCAGTCGTTGCGGCCGTTGTCCGGAGAGACCTTGCCGTGGTCGATGTTGGTCCGCGCGCCGCCGGCGTCGAGGTACTCCAGGGCGATGTAGGCGCTGCCATCGGTGACACCGCGGGTGCGGACCCACACACCGACGCTGAACTCGTCGCCCGGGTGGACCGGCCCGAACCCGCGGTGCCACTGCTGCCACCTCAACTCCGCCCCGGCCGCCACGGTGATCCGCAGGGCCTGCTTTCCACCGTGCGTCGTCTGTTGGTCCAGCCCGAAGTCCGCCTGCCCTTGACTCGCCCAGCCCGCGCTCCCCGCCTCGAAGTCGCTGTGCAGCATCACGTCGCCGCCTTCCGCGCAGCCCGCCACCATCAGCACCGCCAGCGCCCAGCCCAGCCGTCGCCGCATGGCCGCTCTCCGCGGGCAGATTGCGTTGGCGCGCTGAGTTCTCCTCCCCGGCGCAGGGACCCCGGCGGCCGGGCCGAACTGCGGCCCAGCGGAGTGCCCCCATGCCCTTCGACCACCTTCGCGCGCGTTGCGCAGACCTCCTGCGCGAGCTCTCCGAGGAGCACTATCGCGCCGGCGCCGGACTGCAGGAGGGGCTCAACACCACGGCCATCCTGGACCGCTATGCCGACCTGGCCGAGCCCGGTGTCTACGTGGAGGTCTCGCAGGCCCTCGCCGGGGCGCCGGACGGCGAGGAGCGGCAGCGGCTGAAGCTGCTCCGGGAGCACGTCGCCTCGCTCTACGAGGCCCACCGCACGCGCGCCCTCAACGACTGCATCGACCACGCAGAGGCCGCGGCCAAGGTCCGCATCGACGGCGTGGAGATGCCCTACCGCGCCTCCGCGCGCGAGCTGGCCAACGAGCCGGACCGCGCGCGCCGGCGCCGCGTGGAGCGGGCCCGCCGCGGAGTGGCGGCGCGGTACCAGACCCTTTACCTCGAGCGCTACCGGCTGTGGGGCCGGGTGGCCCGCGAGCTGGGCTTCGCCCACCAAGGCGAGCGCTGCGCGCAGCTCGGCGGCCTGCCGGGCGCGCAGCTCGCCCCCGCCCTGCGCCGCTTCCTGGCCTCCACCGACCAGCTCTATCGCGATGCGCTGCGCGCCGCCATCGCGCCCCACGGGCTCGGCCTGCGCTTCCTCCGCACCTCCGACCTGTCCCACGTCTTCTGCCTCGCCGGCCACGACGCGGCGTTCCCGGCCAATCAGCTCATGCCGCGGATGACGGCCTGGATCGCTTCCCTGGGTCTCGACGTGACCGCGGGCGGCAACGTGATCTTCGACCTCGAAGAGCGACCCGCCAAGTCGCCGCGGCCGTTCTGCAGCCCCATCGAGGTACCCGAGCGCGTCTACCTGGTGCTCCGGCCGGTGGGCGGGCAGGCCGACTACCACAGCTTCCTCCACGAGCTGGGCCACGCGCTGCACTTCGGCCATGTCGACCCGTCTCTGCCGTGGGAGGCGCGGCTCCTCGGTGACAACTCGGTCACTGAGGGCTTCGCGTTCCTCTTCGACCGGCTGATGCTTCACGCCGGCTGGCTGCGCGACGTGGTGGGCCTGGCCGACCCCGCGGCCTTCGTGCGCACGATGGCCACGCGCGAGCTGATGATGAACCGCAAGTACGCCGCGCAGGTGCTGTTCGAGCTGGAGCTGGCCGGCGCGCCGCAGCCCACGGCGCTGCGCGAGCGCTGGGCCCACGCGCTCGAGCGGGCGACCCTCGCCAGGACGCCGGTGGAGGGCTGGATCGCCGCCGTGGACCCCGAGTTCTATGTGCTTCGCTACCAACAAGGATGGATCTTCGAGGCGATGCTGAGCGAGCGGCTCGCGGTGGAGCACGGGGAGGAGTGGTACCGCCAGCCGGCGGCGGGCGCGGCGATCCGGTCGTTGTGGCGGCAGGGGCAGTGGCTGCCGGTGGCGGCGCTGTCCGAGCAGATCGGCCTCGGGCCGCTGGACACCGGCCCCCTGCTCCGGCGGTTCGAGCGGCTGCTGGGCTGATCAGCGGCTCAGCCGCACCACCCGGTAGCCCCAGCAGCCGCTCACCCGTCAGCGCGTTGGTCAGCTTCCAGCCGCTCCCCGGCAGACGGAGCGCCACCGTCCCCTCGCCCGCTCCGCCGACGTTCATCACGAACGCGAACAGTTCGCGTTCGCTCTTCTGCCGCAGCATCACGTCCACCACCGGCGCACCTTCGCCCGCGTTCCGGCCGGGCGTGGCGTCGGCGGGCGACGTCCACCACGCGGCCCGGTTCACCCCGGCCATGTCCGCCAGCCGCTCCGCCAGCTCGATCCCGCCCGGGTCCGCATGGGGGCTCTGCGTGTAGGCCGAGGGGTAGACGTTGAGCGCGATCACCGTGCCCCGCCCGAACGACTTCGTCCAGCCCAGCGCCGCGCCGTCGGCGCCCCGGAGCAAGGCCGTGCCGCCGGCGAACTCGGCCGCGCCGGTGCCCGCCAGGGCCTTGGGTCCCGACACCGTCGCCAGCAGCCCCGTGCCCTTCACGCCCTCGGCCGGCTTCTCCTGGTACGCGGCGAGCTTCCAGCCCAGCGCGGCGAACGGCTGACCGCCGACGTTCGCCCGCGGCTTGAGCCAGGCGTCGAGCCGGCCGCTCGGACCCGCCAGGACCAACGTGCCGCCGCCTTTGGCGTAGCCTGACAGCCGCTCGAGGACTGCGTCGGAGAGGCTCGGCGAGTAGGGCACGAAGAGCGTCCGGTAGTCCTTCAGCCGGCTCGCGAGGAGCTCCTCGTCGAGGTAGTCGAGCGCCACGCCGTTGAGCCGGAGCAGCCAGCCCAGCTCGCAGCGAGCGTGGACGATCGGGCTCTCCCACCAGTGTCCGAGCGTCTCGAAGTGCGACTGCACGCCGGAGTCGCTGGAGACGAACAGCGCCGCATCGGGCTTCCGGCGCTGCAGCGCGGCGCCGTCGAACCTGGCGTCGAACGCCTTGACCTCGCGCGTCGCCTTGACCAGCGGGTCGAACTGCGGCATGTGCGTGCCGTCGAAGTCGATCACGAACCACCACGGGGGCGCGCCCGGCTCGTTCCAGCGCTTGGCCTGCAGACCGGCGTCGGAGTAGGGCTTCCAGGCGAAGTTGTTGACCACCCGCATGCCGTGCGCGATGAAGCCCCAGATCTGCGTCGCCGGCATGTCGGCCGGGAACCGCGGCTGAATGTAGATCTCCATCCCCCACACGGGCTTCTGGTCGGCGAAGGACTCGTAGAGACCCATCATGTCGATGGTCTCGGCCGGGGTGCCGAGCGAAGTGGGCACGCCGCACGGGTACTGCGTGTCGATGCCCAGCGCGTCGAGCCGGCGCGCCAGGCCGAAGGTGGTCTGCGGCACGAAGTCCGGCCAGCAGAAGTGGTTGCAGAGGAGCGTTTCGCGGTTGACGCTGTGGAACGCCTCGGCCAGCCGCTCGACGCTGCGGACGTAGAGGTCGCTGCGCCAGCGGAGCCAGTCCATGCCGCGGCCCGGGTCGGCCTTGAGGAGCGCGCCCTGCTCCGCGTTCAGCTTGTCCGCCGCACCAAGCCAGTCGAGCCGCTTCTCCTGCGCCGGGTCGACCTTCACGATCTGCTCGCGAACCATCCGGACCGAAATGACCTGCTCGATGCTCTCCCACGTCGGCACCTCGCGGCCCCACGCCGCCGAGACCGCGCCGAGCGAGCCATAGCGCTGCTGCACCCAGCCCCGGAAGTCGGCGTCGGCGGCGTCGGTGGGGCAGAGCGAGCCCTGGTAGAGCACCATCTCCTCGCCGGTGATGTGGACGAGCGGGAAGATGGGATTGCCCTTCAGCACCGCCGCCAGGCCGCGCCACATTCGTTCGAGGTAGGGCCAGACAGCGGGATTGCTGAGGTCGGCGTCGCCCGGCCGGACCGGGTTGCGCAGCGCGTCGGGTAGATCGGCGGGCGCGGTCCACGGCCGCGGGCCGTCGCCCAGCGAGCGCATCCCGCCGGCCGCGAGACGGTAGGTGGAGTCGTCGTCCACCCGCTCGCGGCTGTAGCCGAACCCCAGCTCGCGGCCCTCGACGTAGTCGGCCATCGGGTAGCCGCCCCACCAGCTCCCGCCGGTGTTGAGCATCATGTCACCCGAGCCGAAGAGCCGGTTGTTCGGCCGCGAGTCGGCCACGGCGCAGCGCGCCACGCACGGCGCCTTGACCATCGCCGTGGAGATCGTGCCGCCGCAAGGCACCCTCGGATCCCACTCCGCCAAGCCGTCGAGCAGCACCTGCCCACCCTCGGCCACGCGGGCAGTAAGGACGTAGGCGTCCGGCCGCAGCCCGTTCAGGTCGGCACGGGCTCTGAGCGTGGCGTCCGGCGGCCAACGGTTCAGCGTGCGCTGCAGCACGACCCGCGGCGCGGCGCCGTCCCAGCGCGCCAGGGAGACGGTCAACTCGCCCGACAGCGGCCCGGTGCCGGTGTTGCCCACCTCGACCGCCGCGGTGCGGTCGCGTCCGGCCACGAACACCGGCAGCGCCCGCGGATGGTCGAAGCGCACGCCGACCCGCTCCGCGGGCCGCACCTCGAACGGTGTGGTCTCCTTGCCCGGCTCCACCTGCACATCGTCGACCACCGCCAGGCCGCGGGTGACCTGGAGGCGGACGGCGAGGCACAGCTTCGGCCCGGCCGCCGAGATGTCGAGCGTGGTGGACAGGCGGGTCCAGCCGCTCTCGGCGGGCAGACTCCATTCCCCGCGGCGCGTGGCGCTCTCTTGCAGGAATCCCGCGCTCATGTTGGTGTTGTCCGGGAGCGCGTCGAAGCGGACCAGCCCGGCCGCCTCGTGGGTGCGCAGCCAGACGGAGAAGGTCACCGGCCCGGCGGGGAGGAGCTGCCCCGCGGCACAGACGGCGCCCACCGGCTGCCCCGTGGCCTGGAGGAGCAGCGCGTGCCGGCCGGTGTGCGCCTGGCCGGCGTCGTCGACGACCCGCAGGTGCTCCGGCCCCGGGTGCACCCCCACGCTCCACCACGCCTCCGCGCCCAGCGGCTGCCAACTGATGAACATCGTCTTGCCGTCGCCCCAGTGGTACTGCCAGGGCTCGGCATTCTGGAGCATGCGGGTGGTGCCGACATGGTCGGGCAGCTCGAACGAGCCGTTACGCAGCAGGTTGGCGCCCGCGGCGGGCAGGCACAGGAACAGCAGGCAGGGCAGCCAGCGGTGCATCACGTCTCCAGCCACTTCAGGGGGTAGGTGCCGTACTCGTAGAACGCGCTGTAGAGCGCCTCGATGTTCTCGAACGGCACGTTGGGGCCGATCTCGCCGTGGAGCATGATCCCGCCGTTGAACCGGCCGAAGCACTCCATCGCCTCACGCACCGCGGCGCGGACGTCATCGGGCGTGCCGAAGGGGATCACGCCCTGGCGGTCGATGTCGGTGCGGATGCAGATCCTGCCGCCGGCCAGCTCGCCCACCCGGCGCGTGCCCATGATGGTGTGCTGCGGGTTGAGCAGCGAGATCCCCATCTCGACCAGGTCGGGGATGATCTCGGTGCTCCAGCCGTCGGTGTGGATCCAGAGCTTGCGGCCGTACTCGAGCACGATGTCGAACAGGGCCTGGTACCACGGTCTGAAGAGCCGGCGCCAGGCGGCGGGGCTGCACAACATGGCGGTCTGCGTGCCCCAGTCGTCGCCCCAGGTGGCGCAGTCGGCGCCCGCCTCCAGGTAGGCACGCAGGATGGGCTGGTAGTACGCCACCAGCCGGTCGCCGAGCTCGTGGAACTCCTGCCGGTCCTCGGCGATGTCGAGGAAGAAGCCCTCCGGCCCGCGGAGGTTCTGCATGTGCTGAAACAGGCCGCCACCGCCGACCTGGGTGAACCGGCGCGGCTCCTGCGCGCGGAGCCCCGCGGCGAAGCGCTCGAAGTGCTCCGGCGCGGGCGGCGGCGGGAACTCATACTGGGACCAGGCGTCCCACGTGGGAAGAGCAGGCGTGACCACCTCACCGGAGGTGTAGAGGCTGGAGCGGCGCCATGTGGTGCCCCAGCCGTCCTGCCAATCGTGGAACCGCTCGGCCTCGCCGGGCTGCTGGGCCAGTGACAGGTTGGCCAGCGGAGCTTCGTTGTCGAAGTCGTCCGGGTAGCAGGCGAGAAGGTCGAGCAGCTTCTGCCCGTGTTGCTGCAGGGCGCCGGGAAAGCAATAATGCTGGATCGGCGCCCGGTCCGGGCCGGTGAACTCCATGGCGGCAAGAATCCGGTCGCGAGGGGTCATGGTGGCGGGTTCCTCTCGGCCGGTCGGGTTCGGGTCCGCCTACGGGGTTCCTGCCTGGCGGCGACGGGGTTGGGGCGCAGACACGCGGATCGAGCCGCTCGGCCGCGTGCGGACAGTTCCGCCGGCGTGAGGTGCAGCGCCTCCGCCCGGCGACGAGCCGGTCGGGACGGCTGCCATCCGGCGAAAGGAACGAGCGATGACGAGCAAGCAACTACGGCTGCTGCCGTTGGCGTTGGCAGTGCTGTGGGCGGGGCGGGGCTCCGCTCAGCAGGTGACCGTGGAGCACGACGCCGTGGCCAAGGTCCAGGCGGGCGACGTGATCACGATCTACGTCCAGGGCCCGGCCCAGTGGAAGGCAACGTTTGGCATCGGCGGCGTGGTCCGCGACGAGGAGATGGTCGAGACGCAGCCCGGGGTGTACGAAGGCAAGTACACTGTGCGCCGCACCGACTCCCTCAACGGCTTGCCGGTAGGGGCGAAGCTGGTCGGGCCGAACAACCGGGCCATCGCGGGGCTGGCCAACCACCCGGTGGGCCAGCCGCCTCCGCCGCCTCCGGCCACCGACGTCCCGGTGGTCAAGTCCTTCACCCACGACGCCCGCGAGTGGATGACGGCGGGCGAGGTGCTCCAGTTCGCGATGGAAGGCACACCGAAGTGCTCGGCGTTCGTGTCCATCCCGGGGGCTCTGAAGCAGATGGCGCTCAGCGAGGACAAGCCCGGGCATTACGTCGGCTCGTGGACCGTCCCCGACTTCAAGGAGACCATCCTGGAGCTGCCCGCGGGGGTGGCGGTGGGCTACCTCAAGGGCGGCGGCACGATCGGCGTGCTGGAAGCCGCCACGCCCATCGGCATTGACAACCTGCCGCCGCGGTTCGAGCAGATGACGCCGAGCCGGGGTGCCAAGGTGGCCACGTCGCGGCCCACCATCGTCGTGCTGTTCGATGTCGGGGGCGCCGGCATGGACCGCGACAAGACCCGCGTGACGGTGGACGGGACGGCGCGCATCCCGGACGAGCTGGGCCGCAGCTTCCTGCGCTACCGCGTGCCGCAGGACCTGGCCGCGGGCGACCACCAGATCCGCGTGGCGTTGTTCGACATAGCGGGCAACAGCCACTCCGAGTCGTGGCCGTTCACGGTGGGCGGCGCGGTCCCGGTGGTGCGCGCGGTGGGCCAGTCGGCCACCGTGAAGCCGCTGCCGGGCGACACGCTGACGGTCACCGCCAGCGGCACGCCGGGCCTCCGCGCGAGCTTCTCGGTCGGCGACCGGCTCCGTGGCCTGGCCATGAAGGAGGTCGCCCCGGGCGAGTACCTGGGCACCTACACGGTCCGGACCGGCGAGGATCTGTCCGGCCAGAAGGTCAGCGTCAACCTGGTCGCCGCCGACGGCCAGACCGCCTCCGGCGAGGCGCCGACGCCGATCAGCGCGGCCCAGCCCGACAACGTCCTGCGCGCGCCGATTGTGATGGAGCCGGCCAATGGCGCGAAGGTGGGCGCCACGGTCATTGTGCGCGGCACGGCCAAGCCCAACACCCGGGTCCGGATCCAGACCAACTGCCGCACGGTGCTGGGGGTGATCGACCTCCGCACCGCGCTCCCGGACACCTACGCCACGGTGGACGCGCAAGGCGCGTTCGCGTCGGCCGCGATCTCCCTCGACCGGCCGCTGCCGGGCGGGACCAACACGTTCACCTTCACGGTGACCGTGCTGGACGGGAACGCCACGTCGCCGGCCACCACCTTGGCTGTGACGCGCTAACTGTCCGCTGCACGACCGCCGGGGCGCCACCGCCCCGGCGGTCGTGTGCGTTCAGGCCGCCATCGCCTTCTCGCGGCAGGCCCGCAGGTAGGCGAAGTCCTCGCGGGTCTGGTCCACCAGCTCGTCCACGGTCATGTCGTACCAGCTATGCCCGCCCTGGTACTCGCTGTGGAGCGACACCACGCCGTCGAAGCCGACTTGCGCCAGGCAGCGCCAGACCTGCACCCAGTCGACCATCCCGCGGTGGAGCGGCATCATCCGGTTGGTCCACCGCCCGGTGCGGCCGGCCCCCGGCTCGAAGATCCAGCCCATCGACTTGACCGCCATCAGGTTGGTGCGCGGCCCGAGCAGCTCGAGCCCTTGCCGCCACAGGTCGCCGCCGCCCTCGATGGTCATGTGCCCGGGATCGATGTAGGCGCCCAGCGTGTGCGGGTCGGTGCCCTCCAGCAGCCACCACACGATGGCCGCGTTGGCGGTCACGAAGTTGTTGGAGTGGATGTGGAGGTTGCACCGCACGCCGTGCTTCCCGGCCGCCGAGGAAATCCCCTCGAGGAGCTCCTTGACGCGGTCCATGAGCGGCCGGAACTCGCCGAAGTTGCGGTAGGTGTGGTAGCCCAGCTTGAGTTCCCGCACGCCGCACTCGCCGGCCACCTGCATCAGCTCCTCGCTGTTGTCGGTGGTGATGTCGACGATCCCCGTGGTCAGCATGCCCACCTCGAGCCCGGCGTCCTTGGCGGTCTGCACGGCCTTCGGCAGGTCGGCGGCGACGTTCTCGGGCAGCACGTAGCCGCCGGCACGGACGGTTAGATCGAGCCCGTCGAACCCCATCGACTTCACCACCGCACAGGCCTTTTCGAGCGGCCATTCCTGCAGGTGCTTGGTGAACATGACGAACTTCATCGCGGCAACTCCCGGCTCGGCGGCGCTGTCTGCGCCGGTGGGCCGGCGCGTGGCTTCCGCCGCGCGACCGGATCCCCTGCGGCTCAGGCCGCCTCGTTCTGCCCCGCCGTCTGCCGCAGGTAGGACTCGATGAAGCTGCTCAGGTCGCCGTCCAGCACGCCGGTGGCGTCGCCCGTCTCCACGTCGGTGCGGAGGTCCTTGACCATCCGGTAGGGGTGCAGCACGTAGTTGCGGATCTGGTTGCCCCAGGCGAACTCCTCCACGGCGCCGCGGAGGTCCTCGAGCCGCTCGATGTGCTGTCGCTGCATGATGGTGTAGAGCTTCGCCTTCAGAATGCTCTCCGCCATGCTGCGGTTCTTGTGTTCTGGCACTGGGCCACCACGGGCTTGTCGAAGCCCGGCGGCTGGTAGGTCAGCCGCACCGCGCTGTCGGTCTTGTTGACGTGCTGCCCGCCCGCCCCGCTGCTGCGGTAGGTGTCCACGCGCAGGAAGGCCTCGTCGATGTCCACGTCGATCTCGTCGGCCACGTCGGGCATCACCGTGACGCCGGCGAAAGTGGTGTGGCGGCGGTTGGCCGAGTCGTACGGGCTCAGCCGCACCAGCCGGTGCACGCCCGCCTCGCCGCGGAGCAGGCCGTAGGCGTTGAGGCCCTGCACGCGCACGGTGGCCGACTTGAGCCCCACCTCTTCGCCCTCGCTGGCCTCGATCACCTCGGCCTTGAAGCCGCTCCGCTCGCACCAGCGCAGGTACATCCTGAGCAGCATCTCGGTCCAGTCGCAGGCCTCGGTGCCCCCGGCGCCGGCCGAGACGCAGAGGATGGCGTCGTGATCGTCGTAGGTGCCCGACAGCATGGCCCCCACTTCAAGCCGGTCCAGGGTGCCCTCGCAGGCGGTCAGCTCGGCCTCGACCTCGGCGGCGGTGTCCGCGTCATCGGCCTCCTCCGCCAGCTCGAGCAGCACGCCGACATCCTCCAGCCGCTGTTGCAGCCCGTCCCAGGGCGCGAGCGAGGCCTTCAGCCGCGCGAGCCCGCGGAGCGTCTCCTGGGCGGCGGCCTGGTCGTTCCAGAATTCCGGGCGTTCGGTCTGGGCGGTCAGCTCCACAACCTGGCTGCGTTTGGCGGCCAGGTCAAAGATACCCTCCCATTTCGGTCGCCCGGCGGGTGACGGCGTCGAGCCGCTCGTGAAGTCGGTCACTCATGGGGGTGCCTCGTTGGGCGGTATTCTACACGACGATCCCGAACCGAGGGCTGACCCGGCGGCACGGGAGTCCGCGCAGGCGGACTTCGCATGGTTGCCGCGACTTCAGTCGCCAGTAAAGAGAGGCGGAAGGGAGGCCAAAGGGAGGCGCTAGACCCCCAGGCTTCGCAGGCACTCGCGGCTGATGCTGAGCGCCTCGAAGTGCGGGAGATCGGTGCGGTCCTGTTCGTAGCAGATCCAGTGCGCGCCGGTCTCGATGGCCGCCTCCAGCGCCGACGCCAGGTCCACCTCGCCGCGGCCCAGCTCGGCGAAGGTCGGCCGCCCCTCGGCGTCCTTGCCGCCGTCCTTGAAGTGGAAGTACTTCGCTCGCGCCCCGTGCTGGCGGACGAACGCGGCCGGGTCGTCCCCGCCGATGTGGACCCAGTAGACGTCGATGTTCAGCCCCACGAGGGCCGGATCCGTGCGCCCGATCAGGCGGTCGATGCCGCGCTCGCCGCTCTCCAGCGGCTTGAACTCCCAGGCGTGGTTGTGATAGCAGAAGGTCAGCCCGCGCGCCCGGCACTGCTCGCCGGCGCGGTTGAAGACGTCTGCCGACTCGTCGTAGCCGGCCACAGTCTGGTCCTTCGTCCCGCTGACGATCACGTAGCGGCCGCCGAAGGCGTTGACGAAGTCCATGGCCTGCTCGAGCTGAACGGCGTCGGCAGCCATGCCGTAGCCGCTGTGGGTGGCGGGAACCACGAGTCCGCGGTCGCAGAACCACTGCTTGACCTCGGCGAGAGGGTAGCGGTCGGTGTAGTCGACCGACTCGACCCCCACGAACCCGGCGTCGCGCACCTCGTCGAGGCAAACCAACGGTTCACTGAACTTGCGGTCGCCGAACACGATCGGCTGCATCCCCACCAGTGGCTTGGCCATGCGAACAGCTCCTGTGCGGGTGGGGTTCGGCGCGGTGGGCGGAAGTCCTGCCCGGGCCGCCTCAGCACCGACCTGAAGCCGGTAGGGGCGACCTGCTGGTCGCCCGCGTCACCAGTTGCGCCACGACGGTGGAACCCGCCCATCGGCCTCCGGCGTTGCCTCGACGGCGCGGCGGGCGACCAGCAGGTCGCCCCTACCGGCTCCCTGACCCAACGGGCGCAGCGAGCGGGCGAAAACTACCGTCTGTCCCCAATTATCGGAGCGGCCGCCAGAGGCCCACCACCACGCCCTGGACGCGCAGCTCGACGGGCACGATGTCGGGGAAGAGACGGCGGCCGAGGGCGTCGGCGCTCTGGTTGTCGCAGGTCAGGCGGACCCCGCCGCCGTTGCTCCGGAGCCGCTTGATGCCGCTCTGCCAGTCGCCCAGCTCGTCGGCGTAGCTGGCCACCACGACCTCGCCGTCCACCGCGCTCTCGGCATGCACGCAGACCAGCTCGTCGCCGTCCTTGATGGTCGGCAGCATGCAGTCGCCGTCGGCGCAGACCACGAAATCGCCCGGATCCGCCCGCACCACCTGCGACGGATCACCCGGCTCGAACGTCGCCGCCGGACCCGCCGGCACCGCCCCCAAATGCAGGCGCGGCAGCCGCACTCCCCCCATCGGCACCGCGTCCTCGTGCTCCAGCTCGCTCACCATCCGGATGAACTGCTCCACCGCCCGCGAGGCCAACTGCTCCGGCCCCAGCCGGCCCGTCAGAATCTGCTCCGGCGAGATGCTCATCCCGCTCAGTTGCGTCAGCGCCGCCGCCACCTGCGCGATCGTCTTCTTCTGCGCCCAATCCCGCCGCTTCATATCCCAGAACCGATTGTAGGACAGACCCAGGACCCCCAAGAGCTGCTCGTCGGTCAGACTGAGCTGGTGCTGCAGCGCATCGATGTTGCGCCCAATGTGGATCTCACCCTTAGATGTTGAGTTCTGCATCACCAGCAACCTCGATCGCATGGACCCCAGCATACCACCCACAGCGCCTCAGATCAAGCTTCGCAAGCGCGATCTCGATTCCTTCCCAAAGATCCTCTTGACTTGTCGGCGTGCGGAACACTATGATCATGGTGCATCGGCACACTGATGTAAGGAGATCACCGGAATGTCGTCCGAGCCCG
>JACPDV010000195.1 GCA_016183835.1 Armatimonadota bacterium | reverse complement strand
GGCCGCTACCCCTTCCGCACCCACATGACGAGCAACGGCACCGGCGCGCTGGTCAAGCCGGAGAACGAGGTGATGCTGCCCACCGTGTTGAAGGCCGCCGGCTACGCCACGGCCTCGGTGGGCAAGTGGAGCCAGCTTCCGCTCCAGCCCGGCGACTTCGGCTTCGACGAGTACCTCCGCTTCACCGGCAGTGGCAAGTACTGGCCCACGCAGGAGAAGAGCTACGTCCTCAACGGCGAGAACAAGCCGCTCCACGACGGGCAGTACGTCCCCGACGTGATGCACGACTTCCTGGTGGACTTCATCACCCGGCACCACGACCAGCCGTGCTACGTGCACTACCCGATGTCGCACTGCCACGGACCCATCCAGCGCACGCCCGACACCCCGGCCGACGCCCCGCGGGAGCGCTTCTACGCCGACAACGTGGCGTACATGGACAAGCTCGTCGGCCGGCTGGTCGCGGAGCTGGGCAAGCTCGGGCTGCGCGAGCGCACGTTGCTGCTGTACACCGGAGACAACGGCACGGCGCCGGGCCAGGCGGCCAACGCCACCGTCGGCGGGCGGCGGCTGTCGGGGCAGAAGGGCACCATGCACGAAGGTGGCGTCCGGGTGCCCCTGATCGCCAACCTGCCCGGTGTCGCGCCGGCCGGCAAGGTGAACCGCGACCTGATCGATTTCAGCGACATCCTCCCCACCTTCGCCGAGCTGGCCGGCGCGAAGCTGCCGGACAGGGTGACCATCGACGGCCACAGCTTCGCGCCGCAGATCCGCGGCGAGGCGGGCACGCCGCGCGAGTGGATCTACGTCGAGCTGAACGGCAAGCACTACGTCCGGACGCAGCGGTGGAAGCTGACCGGCACGGGCGAGCTGTACGACACGAAGGAAGCGCCGTTCGTCGAGACCCTGGTGGCTCCAGACGCACAGGATGCCGAGGCGAAGGCGGCCAGGGAGCACCTCCAGCAGGTCCTGCGCGACCTGCGGGCCGGCGCGACGCCCACGCCCATCACGCCGGCGAGGCCGCGGCGCGGCGGGGCCAACAGGCGGCGGCGACGGCGCCAGTAGCATGAAACTCCATCGCGACGAGCGCGAGTGGCTCCTGAGCTTCTTGGTCCTGATCGTTCTCTGGGCCTTCGGGTACCTGGTGTATCTCGCGTGGCTGAGCCACCAGGCCGTGGCCCTCGACTGACCGGCAGTGGCGCGTGCTCACGCCCCGTAGCACCTGACCTCGAAGATCGCCGCCGGAACGCCGCCCTGGGACGCCACCACTTCCACGGTGAGCCGGTGGGTGACCAGCGGCGGAGCGAGGCGGACCGAGTTGCGTGTCTGGTGGTTGTCGAGGCACTCGAAGACCACGTTTCCGGCCACGTCCCGCAACCGGTAGTGCCGGACGCAGGAGGGCATGGCCGCCTCCGGGTGGCCCATCAGGCAGGACTCCATCGGGTGGTCCCAGTCGGTGTCGAAGGTCAGCTCCACCCGCCCGATGGTCACCGGCGCGGGCCAGGTGAGCGTCAGCGCCGGCGCGTGGTCGTCCGGGTCGGCCACCCAGGCGTTCGGCCCGCAGGTCGGACGCGCCAGGCCGTTGGTCACGTTGCTCGGCGCGAACGCCGCCAGCGGCGGGTCCACCGTCACCGCCAGATTCTGCCCCGCCGGCCGGCGCGTGGGCGTCCAGATCCAGAACTGCTCGACGCCGATCTCGGTGGGCGAAGCCTGCTCGTAGCGCCGCGCCACCGACAGCACGCCCGTCGCGCGGAACGAGCTGCCGCGTACCGATACGTCCGGGTCGGCGTCCAGGCACGCAAAGACGTAGCACGGCTCGGCGACGGAACCGCCGTGGGGGAACGTGACGAGCTGTCCGTCACCGGGCTGCAGCTCGGCTTCCGCCGACGCCAGGAGCAGGTCGGGCGTGTGGTGGTCGGCCTGCGGGCAGCGGCGCAGCTCCAAGCGCAGCGTGGTGGGCGCTGACACGTCCACCGGCACGGAGACCCACGGCAGCGGCCCGGCCTGCACCGGCAGCATCTGCGCGCGCGGCGCCGAGAGCGGCAGCGGCGGCCCGTCCGGCGGCAGCGCACCCAGTCGGAACTCGCTGGTAGCGGTGATCCCGGCGCGCCGGGCCAGGTCGTCCGGGTCGTCGGGTTGGCAGCCCGGAATGTGCTGGCCGGTGCGAAACAGCTCGCGCTGCAGCCGCCGCAGCCGCTCGGGCGCCACCAGTTCGGCCGGCAGCAGCCCTTCCTCCCTGCACATGGCCGCGGCCAGCCCGACCGCCTGCGCGCTGTTGGCGCAGGTGCCGATCACCCGCGTTGACCCGAACGCCACGTGCGACGCGCTGATGATGCGGCCGGCGAGGAACAGGTTGGTGATGTTGCGGCTGTAGAGGCAGCGGTACGGGATGGCGTAGATGCCACGCGCATGCCACTGCGTGCAGCCGGGCAGCGGGCTGTAGACGCCGTCCGCCGGGTGCAGATCGATGCCCCAGCCGCCGAACGAAACCGCGTCCTCGAACCGCGTCTGCTCGATCAGGTCGCGCTGGGTCAGAATGCAGTCGCCCTCGAACCGCCGGCTCTCGCGCTTGCCGGGGATGGTACTGACCCACTCCAGCGTCAGGTTGGCGGCCTCGGGGAACTGCCCCGAGTTCTTGATGTGGTCCCACACGCTGTACACCACCCGCCACAGCTCCCACTTGATGGCCTCGGTGTCGTGGACGGTGTCCATCCGGCCGCCGTACTCGATCCACCACAGCCGGCAGCCGTGGGTCTTGTCGTCGAAGGCGCGGTAGCGCGGGATCACGCTCACGTCGCGGAGGGCGAAGCTCGGTGGCACATAACGCACGGGCCGGCCGACGTCCTTGCTGTAGAAGTACATCGAGTGCCCGAGCAGCTCGCCGTAAGCCTGGTCCGGCGCGAACTTCTCGCCGAACTCGTCCGCCGCCTCGGCGCCCATGCGGAACGCCGCGCCGGAGAGGAACCCGACGATCCCGTCGCCCGAGGCGTCGCAGAACAGCGGCGCGGCGAGCACGTAGCGGGTCGAGTTCTGGCTGCAGAACGCGGTCACCGACGCGATGGTGTCGGCCTCTCGCTTCTCGACCTCGTAGGCCGCCGTGTTGAGCAGCAGCCGGATGAGGGGCTCCTCGGTGGCCTTCTCCAGGAGGATGGTGTCGAAGATCAACGGGTTGCCCTCGGGGTTGCGATACTGGTTCTCGACCAGGATCTCGTTGACCACGCCGCCCTCGCGGGCCCAGCGGTTGTTGTTGCCCATGTGCGCGGTGGCGCCCAGCACCCACAGGCGCACCTCGCTGGAGGCGTTGCCGCCGAGCACGGGCCGGTCCTGGACCAGGGCCACGCGCAGCCCGGCTCGCGCCGCGGTGATGGCGCAGCAGACGCCGGCCACGCCGCCGCCGACCACCACCAGGTCGGCCTCGATCCGCTCGGCGCGCAGCTCGCGGCGGGTTGCGGGGGGATGGATGAGCAAGGCTCGGCTCCCGGAGCAGCCTGGTTCGCCGGGATCGCGCCACGTCCTACCAGGGCAGGACCGCCACGGCCCCCGGCCAATCGAGCCGCTGCCGCCGGAGCCAGC
>JACPDV010000194.1 GCA_016183835.1 Armatimonadota bacterium | reverse complement strand
GCCGCAGAACCCGCGGCCAAGACCTCCCCCTGCCCCCTCCTTGGCAAGGAGGGGGTACCCAGAGCAGGCGCGGAGAGCAGCCCGCGCGCCTCGGCCAGCCCCGCAAACACCGCGTCCAGCACCTCCCGCATCGCAGCCTCGTACAGCGCCGCCGGTTCCGCCGCGGAGCTTGCCGCGGCCAGCCGCGCCGCGACGGCGTCGCGGGCCAGGGCGCGCAGGTCCACAGCCGGGTCGGAGGTCATGGTGGGTGCCGCCTCCTTCACCGCCCCCAACCGCCTCCCTGCGGGCCGGGCAGGAATCCCCGCGCGCGGCCCGAAGGCCATCCCTCGCCGATCCGCCATCGAGGTGCACCATGCGCACGACCAGCCTCCTCGCCACCGCCCTGCTCGCATTGGCCGCGGCCTTCGCCGCGCCCACCCTCGACGAGGAGCAGACCCTCAAGCCCGACTTCGTCACCCCGCACACCAACTGGGCCACGCCGTACCAGCAGGGCAAGCTCCGCGCCCTCTGCTTCACCGACTACCAGTACACCCGGGCTCGCGAGATCGTCGAGCTGCAGCAGCGTTTCGACGTCCAGGTGGACACGGTGATCTGGAGCCGCATCGTCGACACCACAGTCGATCAGTGGCATGGCGGCAAGGCCGGTGAGGAGCGGCTCCGCCGGCTCCTCGACAACGACTACGACGTCTACCTGTTCAACGGCATCCAGCTCTCCAGCATGCCCAGCGAGATGCAGTTCAAGCTGCTCAAGAAGGTCACCGAGGGCGACGGGATCGTGATGGTCGGCGTGGACGACAAGCGCGTGCTGAAGAAGCCGGTGGAGCGCAAGCCGGGCGATCCCGAGGCGGCGCTGTTCAGCATCCTCGCCGGCCGCGGCGCGCTGCTCCCGGCGCCGCCCGCCATCCCCTACACCTTCGGCTGGGAAGTGCAGTACGACTACTGGCAGGAGCGCCTCGGCCGCACGGTGCTGTGGGCCGCCGGGAAGCTCCCGACCGCCCCGCTGCAGGTCGCTCTCGCCACCGAGACCGTGCCGCGCGACGAGGTGCCCAAGCTCATCAGCGCCGCTCTCCCCGGCACGCTCGCACGGCTCGACCGCCGCATCCGCCGCGAAGGCGGCGCCGCCTGGAGCCTCGACGCCAAGGGCCTGCCGCCCGCCGGCAAGTACCACCTCGATGTCTGGTCGAAGAGCCAGGGACGGGTGATCTCGTGGGCCACCGTGCCCTTCGCCGTCACCTGCGAGCGCAGCGTGAGCGTCGAGCTGGCCCAGGACTGGGGCGAGGTCGGCGACAGGCTGGCGGGCAACGTCGTGCTCGCCGGCACGCCGCTTCCGGGCGAGCGGGTCCGGGTCGAGCTGCGCGACCGCCGCGGGCGGGTGCTCGCCGCCACGCCGAACGCCGCGCCGGCGGGCGAGACGGTCCCCTTCGGCTGGACCATTCCCACCGACTTCCCGATGCTCGTCGAGGTGCGCGCCATCGTCTTCGATGCCGCCGGCCCTGCGTGCGACGCCGCGACGTTCTTCAATGTCACCCAGCGCAACCGCGGGCGGTTCAACTTCCTGATCTGGGACATCCCCTCCGGCGCCACCGGCCCCTACGCCGAGGAGGCGCTCTGGCGCACGGGCATGTCGCTCCAGCCCCGCGGCGGCACCCCGCCGCCCTACGTCGCCGCCTACGACGTGGCCTTCGTGCCCTACACCACCCGCGTGATGGACCCCAAGAACGCCGAGGGCATCCTCCAGCCGGTGACCTGGAACCAGGAGCCCGAGATCGACGATTACGTGCAGAAGATCGCCGACAGCTACCAGGGGGCCCGCCACCACGGCGTGTTCGTCTACTCCCTGGGCGACGAGACGGTCACCCGCGGGAGCGACGTGAGCCCGTCCGACCTGGCGGCCTATCGCCGGCACCTGGAGAGCCAGTACAACACCATCGACGCCCTCAACGCGAGCTGGGGCGCGGACTACGGCAGCTTCGACCAGGTCACGCTGCTGGTCAACGACTCCCGCGAGGCGAAGGCCAAGGCCGACAAGAACTACCCCCGCTGGTATGACCGGCAGGCCTGGGAGTCGGCCAACTTCCTCGGGCTGTGCAAGCGCTTCGGCGACGCCTACCGCAAGATGGACCCGCAGGCGCTGACCGGCTTCGAGGGCGCCGGGCGGCTGGAGGACGGCGACGACCTGGACGGGTTCGTCCGCACCAACGGCTTCTGGTCGCCCTACCCCGGGCCGGCCGACAACGTGCTCAAGGGGCTCGCCCCGCGCGGCTTCCCGCGCTCCAACTGGATGGGCTACCAGAAGGACGCCGACCCGCTGCTCTGGTACTACTGGCGGATGGTGCTCAACGGCTGCGACGCCGTGTGGTATTGGCGCTGGGACGGGATCGGGACGTTCAACGGCATCCTGATGCCCGACCTCACACCGTTCCCGCAGATCAAGGAAGTCCTAGAGGACACGCGCATCACCCGCGAGGGCCTGGGCGACCTGCTCCTCAACTCCGCGATGCAGGACGACGGGCTGGCGATCCTCTACTCCCAGCCCTCGGCCTACGCCTGCCAGGTCGCCGACGGGCCGAGCTACGGCAGCTACGCCTCCGCCCACTCTGCCTGGCAGCAGGCGCTCGAGAACCTCGGGCTCGGCTACCGCTACCTCACCGATGCGCAGCTCAAGCGCGGCGAGTTCAGCGGCGCCCGGCTCAACTGCATCGTCCTGCCGCGCGCCGAGGCGCTGAGCGACGCGGAGGTGCAGGCGCTCACCGACTTCGTCACCAACGGCGGCACGGTGATCGCCGACGTCCGGCCCGGGCGCTACGACGGCCACTGCAAGCCGCGCGAGAGCGGCGCGCTGGATGAGCTGCTGGGCGTGGACGGCCGCGGCTCCCGCGCCGCCGCGCAGGGGCAGGTGATGAAGGTCGGCGCGAAGTTCGGCCGCGAGCTGGAGGCGCCCACCACCACCACCGACCCCGGCGTGCAGGCGGCCGGCGCCGAGCCGGCCGGGACCATCGGCGACGCCACCCCGGCGGTGCTCGTGCACAAGGTCGGCCGGGGACAGGCGATCCTGCTCAACTTCTCGATGTCCACCTTCCCGCGGCCGAACGCCCGGATCGCCCCGCCGGGCACCAACGAGCTGCTCGCCGGGCTGCTTGCCTCCGCTGGCGTGAAGCCGCAGGTCAGCCTTGCCCGCGCCGGCGGCGAGCCGCTCGGCGACATCCAGATCGCCCGCTGGCGCACCGGCACCGCGCAGATCGTGGGGATCATGAAACAGCCCGACAGCGAGGGCAACGTGATGGGCATGTCGGCCCGCACCGGCGGCAAGGAGGGTGAGCTGACCGTTGATCGACCTCCGCACCCACCGCGACCTGGGGCAGACGCGCAGCTTCAAGGCCCGGTTCCGGCCCAGCCGCGCCAACTTCTACGCGCTGCTCCGCGCACCCGAGCCGGCGCCGCGGATCGGGCTGACCAGCGCCACCGTCTACCGCGGCGAGCGGCAGGGCATGATCTTCGAGGTGCCCGGGGCCCACGCCGCCCACGCGCTGTTCGTCACCGTCGCCCGGCCCGATGGCAGCGACGCCGACTGGCTGCGGCGCGTGGTGGTGGTGCCGCGCGGGAGCAGCGTGCAGACCCCCATCGCCGCCGCGCTCAACGACCCGCCCGGGAGCTGGACCATCCGGGCGCGCGACCTCTACTCCGGGCGGACCACCGAGAAGGTGATCCGCCTGGTGGCCCGGTAGGAGCCATGATGCGCAACCTCCTCCTCCTCGCCGCCGTCCTCGGCGCCCTCGCCGCCGCCGCGCAGGACGACTTCCCCGTGCTCGTCTACCCGGTGCCCCATGCCGCCGCGGCGCCGCAGCTCGACGGCAAGCTCGACGACGCCTGCTGGCGCGACGCGCCAGCACCGTCCGGCTTCACCTGGTACAACCGCTCCGAGCTGGTCGCCGTGCAGACCACGGTCCGCTGGGTCTACACCGACGACGCGCTCTACCTGGGCGTGTGGTGCGACGAGCCGCTGATCGCCGACCTGCATCCCACGGCGGTGCCCAATGACACGCACCAGGTTTTCAGCACCGAGGCGGTCGAGATCTTCTTCGAGCCGCGCCACGACCACCTCCACTACTTCCAGTTCGCGGTCAACGCGGCGGGCTCGCTGTGGGACGCGCGGGGCAACGACACGAGCTGGGAGAGCCACGCCACGACCGCGGCGGCGCTCGGCGACATGGGCTGGGGGCTGGAGCTGAAGGTGCCGTTCTCCAGCCTCGAGGTGGCGCCGCAGCCGGGGATGGTCCTCGGCGCCAACGTCTGCCGCGACCGGTCGCTCAAGCAGCAGAACGAATGGAGCAGTTGGTCGCAGGTCAAGGCCAACTTCCACGATCCCGACCGCTTCGCGCACCTGGTCCTCTCGCCCACCACCGAGCAGCTTGCCGACCTGGGCCGGGAGTTCCGCAAGGGCGATCGCACGGGTCCGCTGCAGGTCTTCACGCGCACGGGGATCGGCTCGGATACCTACGCGGCGATGCTGCGCAAGACCCTCGAGCGGGTGGACGCGAAGCTGGCGGAGCTGCGCGGCGTGCGCGACAAGGAGCCGGGGATCGCGGCGGAGCTGGACCGGCGGCTGGCGGGCTACGCGCAGCGGGTGGACCCCTACCGCAACCAGCCCGACCTGGACGGCGGCGCCTTCGCCCGGGCAGACATGGCGCTCAACAAGATCATCGTGGAGCTCGACACGGCGGTCTGGGAGGCCCGGCTGGGGGCGCTGCTGGCGGGGATCTGAAACGGGCGGGCGAGTAGGCGAGGCGCGGCGGTCGGCCACGATCCGGTAGGGGCGCACGGCGTGCGCCCGTCTGCGCGGCGGCGCCACGAGCGGACGGGCCGGCCTGTGGGGAGTGAGGAGCCGGTGGCGGGGGTGGGGCGGCGGCGGGCGATGGCGAGGGGGAGGAAGAGGCGGGGGTAGGAAGAGGTGGGCTCGGGCCCGAGCCCACCGCGACGTCGTTCGCGGCCAGCGGTCAGCACCAGTCGGTCAACTGACCGCGGCCACTACGCGATGCACTGCGAACCGCTACGCAGGGTACGTCTCAACGCCATCCACGGGGTGCCGGCCGCGGGGCATCACGGGCAGTCCGCACCACACCCGGCCCTTCCTCTGTCCGTCCTGCAAGGTCAGCTCGGCTTCACCCGGTTTGACGATACTCGCGCCGCCCGGGGGCCACGCCTCCTCGCCGAAGCTGCTGATAGTGCCTCCCCAGCTCGGGAGCTTGACATGGTCACCGGGTGACTGCCACAGGAAGTAGCGGACACGCACAACGGTGGCCTCGCCATCCTTGCTCAGTGTGCCATCGCCCTGTTCGATGGCGCCATCGTACTGCTCCCAGGGCTGCGGCCACTCGATCATCGCCTTGCGCCACCTGGTCTCCAACTGCTGGCTCAGATGCCCAAGCCAGTATCTGGCATGGGGCTCGATCTGGGGATCCTGCGCGCGTTGTCGCAACTGTCGGAGCGTCCCGTCGTCGCCGAGCTGGGCTAGCGCGGCACCATGTCGCCAAGCCCCTAGCACCGCATCGCCGCCCTCCCTCGCAGCCGACAGAACCGTTCCCATGTAATCGTCGACCCACACGCGCCGTCGTGCGCTGCGTTCAGCGGCGCGGGCTGCTTCGCGCACGTCGAGCTCTGGATCGGCAGCCAATGCCGCCAGTTGGCCCGGGGTCACGTCCACCCACTCCGCAGCTTCCGCCGCGCGACGGCGCAACGCAGTGGGCGTCTCAGTGCTCATGCCGACCTCGACAAAGCCACGCAGGCTGTCTGGGGCATGGATCGCCAATGATCGGTACGCCGCTCGCCGCACGGCATAGCAGGGGTCCATGACCAGCAGCAGGCCAAGGTCCGCCGCACGTGCCGACTGCGGCCCCGGAGGGATGAGACCTAGAGCTTGGCCCAGGGCCTCCCTGGCATCGTCGAGCCAAGCGGACCACTGGGCCTCCCACGGGTCCTGCACCAGTTCGGCCGGGGCCAACTGTGCCAGGATCGCGAACCACGTCATCTCCGCTCGAGACGCCGTCTGCCCGCGGCTCGTGCGGTCCAGTAGCGCGGCGCGGAGGTTGTCGGGAAGCTCTCGCGCGCTGTCCCGCACTTCCATGAGCTGAAGAGGGAGCTGCGCGGCCAACAGGT
>JACPDV010000193.1 GCA_016183835.1 Armatimonadota bacterium | reverse complement strand
GAACTCGCCGTAGTTCTGTCCGGCGGCCTGCACCGCGGAGCCGCCGGCGCGCTGGCGCATGACCCGGTCGAACACCGGGCTGAAGGGGTGGACCATGTAGGCGGTCTCGGACTCGATCTCAGGCGCGATACCGACGTTGCGCCAGACCCCGATGATGTTGTCGCTGACCTGGGACAGGTAGTAGGCGGTCATCGGCACTGCCGCCGGGAAGCCGGCCCGGTGGTAAAGGTCCCAGACCTGCCAGCCGAGGTCGGGCAGCTTGTTCATCAGCCCCCGCTGCCATTGGTAGTCGAAGACGTAGTTCTGCTCGGGAGCGGCGGTGATGTTGGTACTGGCCGGCGGCGCATCGATCCGGGCGGCCTTGCGGAGCAACCGTTCGTGGTTCTGGTAGGGCTGATACGGCGGGCCGGTGTACTCGAACGTGAGCTTGGTGCCGGCCGGGCCGGTGACCTGTTTGAGCAGCCCGGCGTTGGGTTCGTCGGCGGTTGTTGCCGGGTAGTAGTCGAAGGTGAGCTGGTTGCCCAGGTCGTCGGTCACCTTGATCGGCCTCAGCTGGTGCCCACCGTCGAGGGCCATGCGCGTCCAGGCCACGGGCGCCCCGTCGGGCTCGAAGAGATAGCTGTGGAGCACCCGGCAGCTCTCCTCGAACCAGGCGTGGTCGTCGAAGCGGACGGGGTGGAACTCGTTCTCGAGCGGCCCGCGGTAGGCCGGCGTGGTGCCGCCGGGCGCCGGCTCGACCAGCGGGTGGCTCGGCTCCTCGTCGATCGGCTGGAAGTGCGGGTCGTAAAGCCCTTCGGCCAACACGGCCAGGTTGAAGTTGCGCAGCCGGGTCTCCTCCGCCGCCTGGAAGCTGCCCTTCGGGGTGCCGTCGGCGTTGGTGAACAGGCCATCGGCGATCAGTCCGTCGAGCATCGCCCGCGGCCGCCCGACCAGACGGGCGTCCGTGAACCCGAAGTCGCGTTTGAGATCGCGGTAGAAGCTCCGCCGGTTGACCAGGCTGTTGAGCACGTTGAGGATGGCCAACTGGCAGGTCAGCGTGGAGGCATCGCTGTCGACGATGGTGGTACGCAGATTCCCGACGGCGGCCTTGTTGAACGGGTCGTCGACGAAGTTCTGTTGCACTTGGAACCGGAACGACGACCACATGTTGGGCCGGATGAAGTCCCAGAACACCTGGCTGGCGCCGTAGGCGTAGTTGTCCTCGTGATACCATTGCCGGGCGGGGCAGAGGCCCAGGGCGTAGCGGACCTGAACGCTGGGCTTCTCCTCCTCGTCGAGCGGGTGCCCGCCGATGAAGAAGCGCCAGAGCATCGTGTGCAAGTGCGTCGGCTCATACTCGAGTCGGTAGCCGTTGCCGAACCGGTCGCGGTCCTCGGTCAGGTAGCCGAGCTTGTTGAACGTGCGGATCCGGCCGTCCGGATCCTGCAGCTCCCAGCCGGCCTGGTTGGCCAGCCGGCGGAGCGTCGCGGCCGAGCCCGACATGGCCACGAAGTCGTTCGGCGCGGCGGCGCCGACGGTCACGAAGATCAGACTCCCCACGATGCCGTCGTGTAGCAGTACGGCTTTCGGGGTCGTGCCCTCCAACAGCCGGTGCGGCACCCAGGTCGGCGCGTTGTCGATCGTCAGCGGGCGCAGCCAGACATCCCAGTTGAAGGTCCAGTTGCTGCCCAGCACGCTGCGCTCGTCGCTCCGCGAGCGGTAGACCCGCTCGAACCGGAGCGGCCGGACGGGGCCGCTGAGGCTCAGGTCGGTCTGGTGCAGGACCAGCTCGCCGTCGCCCAGGCTGACCGGATCGCCGGCGGTTTGGCTCGCCGCCGGCCGCATCTCGCGGTTGTCGTTGGGCCGGGTCGGATCGAGCCCGCTGGGCGGCCCGGTGAACTCGGTGCCGCCGGCGTGAGGATTGCCGCGGAGCGGCAGACTGGGGTCGTGTCCCTCGAGCACGTCGTCCTGGAAACTGGCCCGCTCGCCGGGCGCATGGGGCACCTGGTGGAAGAGCGCCGAGTCGTCGACGCTGAAACCGGCCGGCGGTGTTGACATCGGCGCTTCCGGCGGCGGCGACGGCGGGGCAGGCGCTGGTTCGAACGGCCAGAGGAAATCGGCCACCGCCTGCAGCGCGCCGCCGACGGCCTCGCCGATGGCCTCGAAATCATCGGGGCCCATGGTCACGACATTGACCGAACCGCCGCCGCCGCCCGACCCTCCGCCATCGGGCACCTCCGCGCTGATCACGATGTCCTGGGCCACGGCCGGAGCCAAGCCGGCAACCAGACAAGCGAGGGCGGCGAGTAGCGAACGCGAGTGCTTCATAGTGGCTCATCCTGTCAGCGGGCGAACGCACCGACAAGGGGCGGCATCCCCGATGGCGTCCCCCATTAGAGGATTGTAGTGCCGGCGGCGCAGCGAGGCAGGACGCCCCCATCACCGCCGCCCGACAATCGAACCCCGGGTTCTCGGCAGTCTCGCGGAGCGGGTTGGAGCCAGGTAGTGGGCGCGGCGATCCCATAATGGAGGACAAAGGACAGAGCGATGGCTTGCACCATCCGCGAGCTGACCCCCGCCGACGTGCCGGCCCTGGCCCGCCTCCACGTCGAGACGTTCAACGAGACGCACGGCCCGGGTCCGACCCACGAGCTCCGCGAGCGGCAGTGGCGCGAGGCGTTCGAGCATGACGACGGAACCTGGTTCTGCTTCGTGGTCGAGGACGAGGCCGGCAACCTGGTCGGCTTCGCCAAGGGCACGCCTCACGACGGCGGAGTGCCCGGCTACGAGGGGGAGCTGAACAAGATCTACGTGTTGCGCGCCTGCCACCGGCAGGGTCTGGGCCGCCGGCTGGTGGGCCACGTCGCCCGCCGGTTCGTCAGCCGGGGCGTGAACTCGATGCTGCTCTTCGGCGACGCCGGGAACCCGTCCAACGGGTTCTACGAGCACCTCGGCGCGGAGCGGCTGTACAGTCCGGAGGGCGAGTTCCACGGCGGCTATGGCTGGCGGGATCTGCACGGCCTGATCGCGGTCTGCTCCGCCGACTGAGGGCGCGACCGGAGTCAACCGTTTCGCAGCTTGGCCGACCTATAATCACTCGGACGGAGGTCGCCCCATGGTCACCGAGTCGGAGCTGGCGGGCTGTCACATGTTCGATGGACTGCCCGAGGACGTGGTCGCGCCGGTCAGCGGGATCGCGAAGGTGCGGCGGTACACCGCGGGGGAGGTGATCTTCGCCGAGCGGGCACGCGCCGAGAAGATCCACATTCTGCGTCACGGGCGGGTCGCGCTGTCGTTCCCCTTCCCCTACCACGGCGAGACACTGCGGGTGGCAATCACCTCCATCGGGCCGGGCGAGGTGTTCGGCTGGTCGGCGTTGACGCGCGGCCGGCGGTTCACGGCTCAGGCGGTCGCCGAGGAAGACTCCGAGGTGCTCAACCTGCCGGGCGACGCGCTCCGCGAGCTGATGGACCGCGATCCCCGGCTGGGCTACGCCATCATGAGCTACCTCACCGACCTGGCGTCGCACCGGCTGCGCGACTCGTGGGAGCGCTTGCGGGTGATGCTGCAGATGTAGCGGCGGGCCTCAGCGCGTGAGCACTTCGTACAGCGCCCGGCGGAGGTCGAGCGGGCGGAACGGCTTGGGCAGGTAGCCCTCCATCCCCGCCTCGCGGCAGCGCTCGCGGTCGTTGGTGGCGGTGCGGCCGGTGACCCCCACCACGCAGGTCTTGCGCCCCGCCTTCTCGGACAGCTCGCGCACCCGTTCGGCGGTCTCGATGCCGCTCAGCCCGGGCAGCCCCAGGTCGAGCAGCACCACGTCGAAGCTCTCGGTCGAGAGCCGCTGGAGCGCCTCCTCGCCGCTGCCCACCGAGTCGGCCGAGAAACCCAGGCGCTCGAGCATGACGGTGGCGACCTCGCGGTTGGTCGGGTCGTCCTCCACCACCAGCACCCGCCCTCGCAGCGGGCCGTTGGTGTCCGCCGTCAGCCTCGCCGGCTTGGCGCTGAGGCTCGCGATCGCGGCCAGCAGCCGGCGCTCGCTGACCGGCTTCACCACCCGCGCGGCGGCCTCCGGAGTCGCGCTGGCGGGCGTGCTGGCGCCGACCAGGAGGATCACCGGGAGATGTTCCGTGAGCGCGATGAGCTGCCCGGCGCGGCCGGGCGCTTCGTCCGCCACGACCGCCCGGAAGCCATGTCCCGCGCGTGCCGCCTCATCCACCCGGCGGACGGCGGCGGCAGGGTCCGCCTCCGCCGTCACCTCGAGGCCCAGCTCGCGGAGCAGCTCGGCGGCGATCCCCCGGGCCGGGGACGTGTCGGCGAGCAGCAGCACCCGCGCCCCGCGCCAGTCGGCCGGCAACGCCGGTCGATCCGCGGGGCCGGCATCGGGCAGCAGCTCGAGCGCGGCGGTGAACTGGCTGCCGCGCCCCACCCGGCTCTCGACGCCGATGAAGCCGTGCATCAGCCCCGCCAGGTGGCTGGCGATGGTCAGCCCGAGCCCGACCCCCGCGCGCTGCGCGCCGCCGCAGCCGCCGCCCTGCACGAAGGGCTGGAAGATGCGCTCGCGCAGATCTGCCGGGATCCCGCAGCCGGTGTCACGCACCGCGATGGACAGCCCCACCGCGCCGTCCGCCGCCGGTCGCGCGGTGACGCTGACCGTGACCGAGCCGGTGTCGGTGAACTTGATCCCGTTGGCCACCAGGTTGGCCACCACCTGCCGGAAGCGCACGCCGTCGCCGCGCAGGGCATCGGGCACCCCCGGGTCGACCCGGCAGAGCAGCGCCAGCCCCTTCGCCTCGGCCTGCGGCGCGAGGGCGAGCATGGTGCCGTCGAGATTCGCACGGAGGGAGAACGGCTCGTCGAGCAGCTCGATCCGGTCGCCTTCCACGCGGGCGAAGTCGAGGGTCCCGTCCACCAGCCCGTGGAGCCAGTCGGCGGCGGCGCGCATGACCTCCAGCGAGCGCCGCAGCTCCGGGTCGGCGGCGGATTCGAGGGCGTGCTCCGCCATCCCCAGCAGGCTGGCCACCGGGGTGCGGATCTCGTGGCTGATGCTGGCCAGGAACTCGCTCTTGGACCGGCTGGCCGCCTCGGCCGCCTCCTTGGCCACGCGATAGCGCTCTTCGCTGGCGCGCAGCTCGGCCTCGGTGCGGAGCCGCGCCACCAGATGGCCGACGCGCGAGGCGTAGAGGGCCAGCAGCTCCACCTGCGGGGCTTCCATCGGCTTGCCGCTGAGGAGCGTGTCGGAGGCCATGCAGCCCAGGACCGACTCGCCATCCCACAGCGCCGCGGTGACCACCGAGCCGAACCCCACCACATCGGCATGATGATCGAAGAGCCGCGCCTCGCCGCGGAACGCGCGCCGCTCGCCCGCGCGCATGGACTGCTCGAACTGCGTGCCGGGCCGGATCCGCACGCGCGACCCCCGCTCGTCGCGCACGCTGCCGTCCTCACCGGTGCCGAAGGTGCCGACCGCGAACTCCGGGTCGGCGTCGAGCAGCCAGATCCCGAGCCGCTCGAAGCCCAGCAGCTCGCGCCCCAGCTCCACGGCGCGGCGGTAGAGCGCCACCTCGTCGACACAGCGGGTCAGCTCGTCGGCCACCTCGGACAGCGCCGCCAGCCGCGACTGGAAGACCTTGGCCTCGGCCTGCTCGCCCGCGCGGCGCAGAAGCCCGGCCTCGAAGCGCTCGAGGACGAGCCCGAGGAGATCCACCAGGGGCCCCGCTTCGCCCGCCTCCCGCGCCTGACGCAGCATCGCCGCGCCGCGGACGGAGAGCTCCGGGTCCCCTTCCGGTGGCCCATCAGCCAGCTTCTCGACTGCCGGGCGCTGCGCTTCGCCCAGCTCGTCGGTGTTGCTGCTCATCGTTCCCACGCGACCTCACTGTGCCGGCGCGCCAACGCCTGGACACTCCGGCACCCCCGACTGTATCTGCGAGTTCGGTGCCACTTCGCGGTTACCTTTCGGTAACGGCAAAATCATTTTTGGGAGGACGATCTCGCACCGCGGCGTACCCCGCTCCGACCTGCCCCGGGCAGGTCGCAAGACCCGCGGAGGTACTCATGCTCAAAGGCATCTGCTACGGCTCGCTCGCCGGCGGCTCCATCGAGTAGCGACTCGCCCTCGCCGCTGACGCGGGCTTCGAATGTGTCGAGTTCGCCACCTCGGCCGACGGGCCGCCGCCGTCGCTGGCGTCCTCCGCCAAGCAGCTAAGGGCCGTCAAGAAACTCGCCAAGTCCCACCACCTCAAGCTCAGCTCGATCCTGGGCGGGTTCTTCTGGCAGTACTCACTCACCGCCGACGAGCCCGAGCAGCGCGCGCAGGCGGTCGAGTACGCCCGGCTGTGCCTGGCCCACGCCAAGCAGCTCGGCGCCGGCTGCGTGCTGATCGTCCCGGCGGTGGTGTACCTGCCCCACGCCGGCGGCGAGCCGCGCCAGGTGGCCTACGACGCGGCCTACGAGCGCGCCCTGGCCGCCTTCCGCGAGATCGCCGTCACCGCCGAGGAGGTGGGCGTGGACGTCGGTGTGGAGAACGTCTGGAACGGCTTCCTCCTCAGCCCGCTCGAGTTTGCCCGCTTCTTGGACGAAGTCGGCAGCCCGCGCGTCGGCGCCTACTTCGACGTGGGCAACATCGTGCCGCTGGGCGACCCGGCCGACTGGATCAGCATCCTCGGCTCGCGGCTCCGCCGTGTGCACGTCAAGGACTTTCGACGGAGCTTGGGCAACATCAACGGGTTCGTGCCGCTGCTCTCCGGCGACGTGCCGTGGGACCGTGTGGTCGCCGCGCTCATGGACATCGGCTACAAGGGCCCCCTGACCGCCGAGATGGGCGGCTACCGGCACCACACCAAGGCGGTGGCCTACCACACCTCGCTGGCCCTCGACTTCATCCTCGGCCGGCGGAAGTGAGACGCCGCGCCTGATCGGGAGTGATTGGATTCTCGGGAGCCCCCTCCCCTGCGAAGCGGGGGAGGGACGGGGTGGGGGTTTCCGGCCGGTTCGCGGTAGCCGGAGGACCCCCCTCCCGCCTCCCCCCGCTTCGCAGGGGGAGGAGCAGACAAGACTCCCGGCGCCG
>JACPDV010000245.1 GCA_016183835.1 Armatimonadota bacterium | reverse complement strand
GGCTGGTGGTGGACGAGTTCCTGTTGCGGAACATCGAGTTCTCGCCCGAGTACGCCGCGGCGATCGAGAACAAGCAGATCGAGCAGCAGAACAGTCAGCGCATGCGGTACGAAGTGGAGGTCGCCACGAAGGAGGCCCAACGGCGCCGGATCCAGGCCGAGGGCGAGGCGAAGGCCAACGAGATCCGCGGCGCGGCGCTCCGCGTGAACCCGGCGGTGGTGCGGTACAACTACGTCCGCAAGGTGGCCCCCAACGTGAAGGCGCTGCTGATCGACAAAGAGGACCTGGCGACCGGCGGCGTCGGCACGCCGGGCCAGCCGTGAACCCGCGTCTGCCGGCCGGGATCTTCTGTCTGGTTGCCGGCGGCTGGGCGCTCCTGGTGGCGCTGCGCTACGACGACGGCGCCTGGGGCCGGCTGAGCGTGAGCTGGCCGGTGCCCTGGGAGCGGCTCCAGCCACGCACGAGGCGCTGTCTGCGGGTGGGCCTGGCGGCGGCGGGCCTCGCGCTCGCCGGGCTGGGGGGCGGCTGGGCAGCCCGGCGCTGGTGATCGCAGCAACCCGGTAGGGGCGACCGGCAGGTCGCCCGTCAGCGCGGCCTGGCGGCGATCGCGGGCGACCTGCCGGTCGCCCCTACCTTGGCCCGCGCAGCCAACGTGGTGCCGCCGCCCGTTACGGGACATCCACCGCCCACTCCGCTTCGTCCAGCGGCGGCACCGTCGGCGGCAGCGGGTCCACCAGCGCACTCAGGTACTCCTCGCCGTAGCTCGGCGCGATCACCGGCACGCGGATGCCGCTGCTCTCGTCGAACGCGCACCAGTGCGGCTCCATCCGGCGCTGCTGCCCGCTCACCAGCCGCGTGGGGACCAGGCCGTACTCCCAGCCCTCGCCGGAGCGCCGGATGGTCACCAGCTTCCCGCTCTCGCCCGCCACGGCGTAGAGCGCCGCGTGGCGGCCCACCTGATAGGCGATCTCGTTGTCCACCGCCGAGCGGTGCCGCCGGCACACGCGCTGCAGCTCGCCGAACCTGATGGTCCGCGCGTCGACCCGCTGATGCGCCAGCTCGCAGAAGTGCTGCTCCTCGGCGGCCAGCAGCTCCCCCGCACCGCCCACCCTGGCCTCCCCGAACATCCCCGTGCCGCCGCTCTTCAGCGGCTTGCCGTCCTGGCCGGGGACTCCCTCGCTCACCACGTACACCCCGTAGCCGTGCCGCTGCTCGCGCCAGCGCAAGTAGCTGACGAAGTCGGCCACATTGAACGCGCCGTGCTCCGGCACGGCCACCAGGTGCGGTCCGTAACCGCAGGGCGTGGCCAGCGACGCGGCGGCGGCGAGGAAGCCCGCGAGGCGACCCATCACCTCGACAATGTAGTGCCGCTTCAGCGCGTGGGCCTCCACCGCCAGGTTGAGCACCTCGTGGGCCACGAACGACGCCGCCGTGGCGAACCCGGGGCAGGCGTGCATCACCTGGAGCGCGTCGCCCTGCCGATGCGTGCCACGTGCCTCCTCGTCGGTCATCTTCTGCCAGGGCACACGGGCTGGCAGATCGTTGTCGATCGTCTTCGGCACCGCCAGCAGCGTGGGCCAGCGCTCGAGCACGGCGGGGTGCCGTGCGCGGTAATCGGCCAGGCGGTTGAGCGTGGAGAGGGTGTCGTCGCCGCCGACGAGAAAGACGTGGTCGATGCGGAAGTGCTCGATCACCTTCAGGACGCTCTCGATGTCGCGGTCGACGTCCTCCTGCGCGCCCTGCTTGCCCCCCAAGGCGTAGCGGCCGCTGCCGAGGAAGGTCGAGGGCGTCTCGAGGATCAGCTTGCGCACGCCCGGGTCGCTGAGGTAGCGGCTGAGGCAGACCACGTGCCTCCGGCCGTCGCCGGTGGCCCTGCCGCCGATCAGCCCGCCGGTGCCGCCCACGGCGGCGTAGAGGCCCAGCTCGCCCACCGGCAGCCCGACCGCCTCGGCGGCGCCCTCCACCAGGCCCATCAGCGTCTCGTTGAGCACCGGCGTGGGCCCGCCGCCGGAAACCGTCAGGAAGTTGATCCCCATCACCGTCCTCCGCTGCTCCCCTGACCCCAACTAACGGCGGCAGCCACACCGAGGTTCTCGGATGTGGCTGCCGCCGGTTCAAGGCTTGAGGCGGTAGGTCAGAGCGCCACTTCGGGCCCGTCGTAGGCCGGGGCGATGGGCACCACTGGATCCACCAGCGGGCGGACCCAGTCGAGGAAGGTGCCACCGACGAATGGAATGCGCAGGCCGGCGCAGTCGTACTCGGTCACCCAGTCGGCGTCCATGCAGCGCTTCTTGTCCTTGCCGCTGACCAACTGGGTGGGCACCAGCCCGTACTGCCAGCTCGGCTGCGGGCCGGGCTGCCGGACGATGGTCACCAGCTTGCCCGTCTGCCCGCGGACCAGCGCCCAGTAAGCGGCGCGGCGGCCCACGCCGTAAGCGATCTCGCTGTCGGCCCGCGAGCGGAAGGTGGTGGACACGCGCTGCAGCTCGCCGAACTTGATGTAGCGCACGTCGGCCTTCAGCCCGCGCTGCCCGCAGTAGCCGGCCGCCTGGTCGCGCAGCAGCTCGCCGGAGCCGCCGAGCCTCGGGTTGCCGAACAGGTCGCGTCCGGCGGCCGCCAACGGGCCGTACTCGGCGTCGCGGATGCCTTCGCTGACGCAGTATACGCCGAAGCCGTAGTGCTGCTCGCGCCAGGCCACGAAGTTGCCGAAGTCGTCCACACTGAACGGTCCATGCTCCGGCAGGCCGATCAGGTGCGGGCCATAGCCGAACGGCTCGGCGAGGAGCGCGGCGGCGGTGAGGAAGCCGGCGTCGCGGCCCATGATCTCGAGCACGTAGTGGCGGTGCAGGGCGTGCGCCTCGACCGCCAGGTGCGCGGTTTTGTTCGCGACGAAGGTGGCGGCGGTGCCGAAGCCAGGGCAGGCGTCGATGGCCATGATCCGGTCGTTGGCCTTGAACACGCCCTCCTCGGGCAGCTCCGGGTGCGGGTCGGCCACGGCGTAGGGCAGGTCGTTGTCGATGGTCTTGGGCACCGAGAGGAAAGTCGGCCACTCGGCACGCGGGTGGCGCTCGGCGTAGGAGGCCAGCGCGTTGAGGGTGGTCAGCGTGTCGTCGCCACCGACGAAGAAGACGTGCCCCACGCCGAGCTGGTCGCAGACCTCGAGGATGCGGCCGATGTCGTAGTCGACGGCGCCCTCCTGGCTGCCGCCGCTCTTCTCGTCGGGCACCTTGGCGCCGAGCTTGTAGCGCCCGCTCCCGATCCAGGTGGAGGGGGTGTTCTTGACGAGCTGCCGGCGGTGGCTGTCGGCGAGATAGTCGTCGAGCCGGGCCACGTGGCGCTTGCCGTCGTGCGTGGCGTGCTCGCCGATCAGCGAGCCGGTGCCGCCCATCGCCGCGTAGATGCGTGCGTCGCCCACGAGGTAGTCGAGGCAGCCCTCGAACACGCCCATGTTGGTCAGGTTGATGACGGCGGTCGGCCCGCCGCCGTTGCAGAGGAGAATGTTCTTAGCCATCCCAAGTTCCGTTCACTGCGCCCTGGGGGGAATGGGGCGGTGGTTGTCCGGCACGAGGATGGCGCGGTGCTCGTCGGCCCGGCCGAGCCCCTGGGCTCGGCCCTTGGTGATGGTGCCGCGGACCGAGTTGGTGAACTCGATCTCGCCGACCAGGTCGGCCTGGCGGTCCTGCTCGTAGCCTGGTCCTGCGCGTGGACGCCGATCAGGGAGTGCATGGCCCCCGAGGCGAGACTGACCGCGCCGAGCATGAGCAGACCACGCCAGCAGCAGCACCACGTCGACTGCGCCACACGCGCCGCGCCGGTTGTCGTGCCGTCTGTAGAGCTCATCGCGACCCGTCTCTACCCGAGGTTGTAGAAGGCTTCCACTCCAGGATAGACCGCCGCCGAGCCCAACTGTTGCTCGATCCGGAGCAACTGATTGTATTTGGCGACGCGGTCGGTGCGCGACGGCGCGCCGGTCTTGATCTGACCCGCGTTGGTGGCCACCGCCAGGTCCGCGATGGTGGTGTCTTCGGTCTCACCCGACCGATGCGAGATGACCGCCGTCATCCTCGCCCGCTGCACCATCTCCACCGCCTCGAGGGTCTCGGTCACCGTCCCCACCTGGTTCACCTTCACCAAGAGGGCCGTCATCGCCTTCTTCGCGATGGCCTCTTTGACGATGCTCGGGTTGGTCACCGTCAGGTCGTCCGCCACGATCTGCACCTTGCCCGCGGTTGAGGACCAGATCGGTCCAGAGCGCGACCATCCTGGCCGAGTCGAAGGTCACGCCGCCGGTCTTCTTCGCCACGTAGGCGTCGGCCTGGCAGTCCCACATCTCCGAGGTAGCGGGGTCCATGGCGATGCGGAACTCGGCGCCCAGGTCGAACCCCGCCGCCTCGATGGCCGAGCGGATCAGGTTGAGCACCGCGTAGGTCACATCGAAGGGGCTCTCGTAGGGCTGACCATCGGCCCGGAGGATGTCCGGCGCGAAGCCGCCCTCGTCGCCCACCGCCGTGCTCAGCCCCTGCTTCTTCAGCAACCCGGCCAGAGCGTGATAGACCTCCACCCCGCCGCGGAGCGCCTCCGCGAACGACGTGAACCCCACCGGCATGACCATGAACTCCTGGAAGTCCACGTTGTTCGCCGCGTGGGCGCCGCCGTTGAGGATGTTCATCATCGGCACGGGCAGCCGGCACGCGTTGGCGCCGCCGAGGTACTTGTAGAGCGGCAGACCGACCGCCTGCGCCGCCGCCTTGGCGGTGGCCATCGAGACGCCGAGGATGGCGTTGGCGCCCAGCCTGGACTTGGTGGCCGCCTGCGCCGCCGCCTTGGCGGTGGCCATCGAGACGCCGAGGATGGCGTTGGCGCCCAGCCTGGACTTGGTGGGCGTGCCGTCGAGCGCGCACATCGCCGCGTCCAGGCCGCGCTGGTCCTCGGCGTCGAAGCCCTCTTCGAGGAGCAGTTCGCGGATCTCGGTGTTGACGTTCTCCACCGCCCTGGCGGTGCCCTTGCCACGGTAGCGCGGCTCGCCGTCGCGCAGCTCGAGGGCCTCGCGCTGGCCGGTGGAGGCGCCGGAAGGCACCGCCGCGCGGCCCGTCACCACCTGGCTGTTCATGTCCGAGATGGCGTGGACCTCGACCTCGACCGTGGGATTCCCGCGGGAATCGAGAATCTCTCGCGCCTGGACCTCAATGATCTGACTCATGGACTAACCGTCTTTCGGAGCCGGGCCGGGCGGGCCGCGCGGCCCGCCCGGCCCGGCGCGTCACTCGGACATCGGCACACCGGAGATGGCCGCCTGCGCCGCCGCCTTGGCGGTGGCCATCGAGACGCCGAGGATGGCGTTGGCGCCCAGCCTGGACTTGGTGGGCGTGCCGTCGAGCGCGCACATCGCCGCGTCCAGGCCGCGCTGGTCCTCGGCGTCGAAGCCCTCTT
>JACPDV010000244.1 GCA_016183835.1 Armatimonadota bacterium | reverse complement strand
CGGCGCCGCCGGGGTGGACGAGCTGAGCCTTGAAGGCCCGTCCCGCGTCTGCGAGCTGCGGGACGGGTGGGTCCGGAAGTACTGGCTGCGACCCGGCGACGTGGGCGTCGACGAGGCGCCGCTGCGCGCCGTCGTGGGCGGCGACGCTGCGCACAACGCGGCCGCGATTGAGGCGGTGCTGGCCGGCGAGGCCGGGCCGGCGCGCGAGTTCGTGGTGCTCAACGCCGGTGCGGCGATCCTGGTCGGGGGCGGGGCGGAAGACTTGGCGGCGGGTGTCGCGAGCGCGCGCCAGGCCCTTGACTCCGGCCGGGCGCAGGCCGTGCTCACCGCCTGGCGCGCTTTTGCCTGATTACGGGAACGCCCATGAGAGTCCTTGTCGGGCTGGCCCTGCTCGCCGCTGTCGCCGGCGCGGAGACCTTCCACATTGCGCCCGGAGCCGCCAACGCCGCCGACACGAACGCCGGCACCGCCGCAGCGCCGTGGCAGACCCTCGCCCGCCTCAAGGACCTGCAGCCGGGCGACACGGTGCTCCTCCACGCCGGCGTGTATCGCGAGACCGCCGTACTGGCCGCCTGTGCCCAGCGCGGCAAGCAGATCACGTTGGCCCGCTTCGCGGACGACGCGGTGCTGTCGCTGCCGGCCGAGCCGGGACAGGTGCTGGTGGACGGCAAGCCGGCCAGGCTCAAGGTCCACAAGCTGGCCTGGGACAACTTCGCGCTCGAACCGGTGACGGACGCCGACGAGGGCGTGTGGTCGTACGATGCACAGGGCAGACAGGTGGTCCTCAACCTGGGCGGGCCGAATCCGGGCGAAGGCCACCGGATCGAGATCCCAGTGAGAGGAAGCGCCGTGCGACTCGGCGCCGGCTGCCGGGTGCAGGGGATCCGCGCGCAGCACCTGCTCTACTCGGCGATCGAGGTGGCGGGCGACGACTGCATCGTGGAGGACTGCGTGCTCACCGGCTGCGGCGCGGGCATCCGGGTCACAGGCTGGGACTGCTGCGGCGCGGTGGTGCGGCGCAACACGGTGCTCGATTGCCTGGGCAACGGCATCACGCTCCAGGACCGACCCACCGGCTGCCGCGTGGAGGACAACCTGGTGGCGCGCTGCACCCTCAACCCCTGGCACGGCGTCGGCTGGCTCGGCAGCGTGAAGATGAACTCGGCCAGTGACAGCCTGTTCGCGCACAACGTGGTGCTCGAAGCCGGCAATCCGGCTACGGTGAACGGCTGGGACGGCTGGGCGCTGTGGGGGGACATCAACATCGTCCGGGTGGTCTATCAGGGCAACGTCACCGCCCACAACAAGGAGGCCGGGATCTACGTCGAGTACGCGATGGGCGACACAAGGGCGTACTTCAACGCGTCCTATCGCGACGGGCACGGCATCACCTGCCGCCAGTCGCAGCGCGGCGTGTTCATGCACAACTACGTGGAGTCGGCGCGCACCAGCGGGCTGGCGGTGTGGGGCGCCCCGCCCACCTACCCCACGGCCGACCACGTCTTCGCCCACAACCTGGTGCGCAACTGCGAGCCGTCGCTGCGCCTGCAGATCGAGCAGCCCCAGTACTTCGACTACAACCACTACCAGCCGAAGCCGGGCGCGCTGTTCGCCGATGGCGAGAAGGGCCGCAAGCTGGCCACGCTCGACGACGTCCGTCGCGAGACCGGCCACGAGCTGCACGGCGTGGTGCGCGACAAGATCGAGCCGGCCGACGCCGGGCTGGACCTGGTCACCTTTCGCGTGCCCGAGGCCGCCGACCCGACCGAGGTGCTCGGCATGGTGGGCAACGGCGGCTGCGAGTACGAGGACCCGTGCGGCGTGAACCTGCTGCCCTACTTCTGGCGCGCGGGCACGGGGGACGGCGCGGAGCACACCTTCCTCTACGCGGCCTATTGCGGGCTGCCGGGCGGCTGCGAGGGCTTCGCCTATCCCGGCTGCGGCGGCACGGTGTGCCTCTCCACCGACCCGAAGCTGGCCCACTCCGGCGTGCGCTGCCTCGAGCTGAAGGGGATCGACGCGGCGCGACTTCCGCCGGCCGGGCTTGGTTTCTGGAGCCCGCGGCTGCCGTGCCGACCCGGCGACACGTTCGACGTCTCGTTCTGGGCGCGCGGCCAGGCGCTTCGGCCGGCGAACGGCTCCGCGGTGGCGGCGTTCGCGCTGTTCACCGACGCCCTGGGCGGACACGCGACGCGGGTGGAGCTGGACCCGGCGGTGCGCTCGGGCGATTTCGGATGGACGCAGATCACGTCCGTGGCGACCGTGCCGGCGGAGGCGCTGCGGGTGGCGTTCTTCTTCGGCCTGCGGCCCTGCACCGGGGCGCTGTGGCTGGATGACCTCGCGATCCAGGTGCGGTAGGTGCTATCGGCGCTGCCTGAGGCTACACCCGTGTGGCACGGGCAGTCCGCTGCCCGTGTCTGCGCGCACTGGAGCCGGACACGGGCAGAGGACTGCCCGTGCCACACGTTTGCTCGCAGCCTTTGAACGTGAGGAAGAGGATGATGCGCACGCTGGCAAGCCTGTTGGCACTCTGGGCGTCGGGCGCTCTCGCCGCGCCCATCGCCAACGGCGACTTTGAGCGCGGCCTGGAGGGCTGGTCGCCCGTCAAGCCCGCGGAGTTCGCCAACGGCGACATCACCGCCGTGACCGACGACGTCCATGCCGGCCGGCAGGCTCTGCGGATCCTCAACCCGCCCGGCGAGAAGGTGCTCACCGGCGCCATCACCGGCTTCCTGCCGCTCCCCGCCGAGGCGCGCGCGTTCGAGATCCGGCTGTGGATGAAGTCCGTGGTCGCCGCGCAGACGATGGAGCTGCGGCTGGCCGCGATGGACACGCAGGGCCAGGCCCTCGTCCCCTACACCGACCACGGCTGGGCCTTCCTCCGCCCGCCGGTGGGCGACAGCGTCGGCAAGTGGACCGAATTCAGCGCCATGTTCCTCGCCCAGCCCGACTGGGGAGGCGTGCAGCTCACGGTGTGGGTCAACGGCGCCAACGCCGATGTGCGGTTCGACGACATACGCCTGCCCAGCCCGGTCAACGGCGTGGCGTTGTGGACCGAAGGGCCGCTGCGCAAGGTCTACCCGGACGCCGAGCCGCCCGCTGCGGCGAGCGGCGGCCTCGACCTCGCGGCGCCGGGCGACGCGCACGACGTGGCGCAGCTCTGCCTCCGCGCCGATCGTGCCGTCAAGGCTGTGAGCGTCTCCTTCGCCGAGTTGAGCGGGCCGGGCAAGCTCCCCGCGTCGGCGTGGCAGGCCAACTGGGTCGGGCTGGTGCCGGTGACCAAGCGCATGAACGTCTGGTCGCTGCTTGGCCCGACGCCCGACCCACTGCTCACCGACCCGGTGCACGATCTCGCGCCCGGCGAGACGTGGGCGATCTGGCTCACCGTCCATGTGCCGCGCGGCACAGCGAAGGGCGTCTATCGCGGCTCCGTTCGGCTGGCTTTGGACGGCACGACCGTGCAGGTGCCGGTGCAGGTGCGGGTCTACGGCTTCGACCTGCCTGAGCGGCCGCGGCTGCGGACCATGGCGCGGGTCTGGCAGCACCATCCCGACGACTTGCAGCTCTTCTACCGCGACCTGCAGGAGCACCGGGCGAACAGCAGCGGCTCCATCGGTGGCATCAGCGTCAGGCTGGTGGACGGGAAGATGACCGTGGACACCGCCGGGGTGAAGGCCGCCGCCGAGGAGATCCGCGCGCTCGGCTCGCAGGCCCACAACGTGCCCAACATCTACCTCGGCGACTGGTCCGGCGTGGCAGGTCTGGGACGAGCCGCACGACGAGTGGCTGGACCGCTGCGCACGCCTGACCCGCCTGGTGCGCGACGCCGTGCCCGACGCGCGGATCTACATGACAGCGGCCATCAGCCCGAAGCTGCTGGACACGGTGAGCATTTGGAACTTGCCCTGGCCGAGCACCTACAACCCGGAGCTGGTGGCCGAGGCACGCCGGCACGGGGCGAGCATCTGGGCGTATGAGAACGAGCTCTACCCGCTCGACGTGCCGGACTGCGGCCTGCTGATGCGCGGCTTCCCGTGGCGGCTGCGTCGCTACGACGTCGAGGGAGTCGAGTGGTGGGCGGTGAGCAAGTGGCGCACGGACCCGTGGATCGAGCCGAACCAGTACGAGCTGCAGAACGGCGGCGGCTGCTTCCTCTACCCCACGCCCGGCCGCAAGGGCCGGCCCATCGACAGCGTGCGGTGGGAGCTGTACCGGCAGGGCGTGGAGGACTACGACGTGCTGACGCTGGTCCGCGAGCGCGCGACTAGGCGGTACGAGGAATTGGTGAAGCAGGTGGCACTCAGCCCGGCGGATGTGGCGCGGGACCCGCGGGTGATGGAGCGGGTGCGGCGCGCGGCGTGCGAGGTGGTGGAGAAAGGGCGGTGATCAGTGCGCGCGGCCCCTACTCCACCCCTTGCACCGCGTCGATGAACGCTCCGAAGGCCGGCGCACGTTGCCTTACTATCGCTGGATCGAGCATCGCGAGCAACAGCGGACCATGATCGATCTTCTGGTAGGAGCCCTTCCTGCACTCACGTGTCGCGTCTTCCAAAGCACCGTAGACGGTCTGTTTCACCAGCCCTTCGAGAATGGGGTGCCCTGGAAGAGGATTGCGGTTGAAACCAAGTTGGTAGAAGTCCGCCAACGCGTCCGGGTCGGTGAGCAACCAAGTCTCCATGACGACAACCATGAGGTGGCACTGCCCCTCGCTCACCTCACGATTGACCCAACCGTCCCTCGACTGCAGATGCGCCCACCGAGAACCGACCACAGGCTCCTCTGAATCCACCAGGAGCACGTTTCTCCGATGCGGCTGCTCCCGCAACGCGGTACAGAACCGGTCGAAGGCAGCATTGCGGCTGCCACACGGGACAACCGTGACCGGGAGAGTCACAGGCAGCGCCCTGTCGATCAGCTTCTTGAAGCCCGTCCGCATCCGGGCCCTCGCGTTGGCGCCATTCCCACCGCCCTCAACAAAGACGTGCACCGCGCTCACCACCGGTTGCCCCCAATCTCACCCATCCGCCACACATCACCCAGCGTGTAGTCTCTCAGCCAACTGCGGAGCGCTTCGGGCTCCAGGCGACGTAGATGCGAGCCTTCTGCGTCACGCTCGCACACGACCACGTGCTCAGGCAGGATAGGGCTGCACAACAGGGCATCCGAGTGCGTCGTGACAATGAGTTGTGTACGTTCAGCGGCGCTTACCAGCAACTCAGCGACCGTTGGCAGCACATCCGGGTGAAGACCGATTTCCGGCTCCTCGATGCAGACCAGAGGCGGCGGGTCGGGGTGGCAGAGCACACTCAGCAGCAGCAGATAGCGCAGCGTTCCATCAGACAAGCGCGTCGCCGCGATGCCGCTTTCCAGGCCACGTTCCCTGAGGTAGACCTGGATCGTGCCTCCCTCGGTGCGCGTATAGAAGTCCTCTACGCCAGGGAGGAACTGCTGCAGTCTGTCCCGGATTTCCCGGCGCTCCCGCGGGTGGTCTTCGAACTCGTTAAGCACGGGCGCCAAGTTAGAGGCGTCGGGTAGGAGGAAGGAACGATCGAGAGCGGTGTCTTGCGGCCGGCGGGGCGCCGTCCTTCGGCCCAGGTTCCATTCCTGGTAGATCCTGATTTGCTCGTAGCTTCGCCCGAGGTAAGTCACCACCGGGTAGCTGTCTGGATCCTTGCGCTGTGACAGCACCGACTGGTCCGGGCTTAAGTCTTCCCTGCGCAGGCCGCGTTCTTCACCTCCCTGCACGTTCAGCACCGGGCGGCCACGTTGGTACTTGTAGTAGAAGTACGGAGCGTCACGGTCTTCATAGGCTTTTTCGTTCTCGATGGACTCGTCAACAACCGCCATCCGCTGTCCCACCTCGGCCAGAGCGATCCGATGCCTGAGGGGTTGCGTCCCATCCGGGTTCGCGATGACGACGTCGATCTC
>JACPDV010000243.1 GCA_016183835.1 Armatimonadota bacterium | reverse complement strand
CGCCCTGGGCTGGTTCGGGTTCAACCCCGGCAGCACGCTGGGCGCTTCGGGCGCGGGCAACCTGCGGTTCGCCATCGTCGCCACGGTGACCATGCTGGCGTCGGCCAGCGGCGCCCTGGCGGCCACGTTCTACACGTGGTGGAAGCAGGGCAAGCCCGACCCCACGATGGCGATCAACGGGATGCTCGCCGGGCTGGTGGCCATCACCGCGCCGAGCGGCTTCGTCAACGCGCGGGATGGGTTCCTCATCGGCGCCATCGCCGGGATCCTGGTCGTCGAGGCGGTGTACTTCATCGACCGCAAGCACGTCGACGACCCGGTGGGCGCCATCGCGGTGCACGGGGTGAACGGGCTGTGGGGCATGATCGCCCTCGGCCTCTTCGCCGACGGCACCTACGGCGACGGGCTGAACGGCGTGACGGGCTGCGTGAAGGGCCTCTTCTACGGCGACGCGAGCCAGCTCGTGGCGCAGTTGATCGGCTGCGTGACGGTGATTGTGTGGGCCTTCGGCGTGTCCTATCTGTTCTTCAAGGTGCAGGACAAGCTGATGGGCATCCGGGTCAGCCAGGCGACCGAAATGGAGGGCCTCGACATCCCGGAGGTCGGCATCAGCGGCTACCCGGACATCACCTTCGGGATGACCGGCCGCGGCGTCGGCATGGAGGACTGAATGCCGCTCCGGAGCCACCCCGTCTCCGGAGCAGCTCACCCCGCCCGGCGGCCCCCGACTCTCCTGCGGGGGCCGCCGGCGCGTTGGGGAGGAGCCGCCCGGCCCGCGCCGAACGCCCGCGCATGGATCCCGTGCTCGACCTCGACCGGCGGATCGTGCTCGCCCTGGCGCGCGCGCTGCGCGACGTGCAGCGGTGCACCAAAGTGCCGGTGCACGCCGTGGCCTTCTGGAGCGCCACGGCGCTCTACATGCTCTCCTTCGTGGCGCTCGCCCGCAGCGAGGACCGGCTCGAGTGGACCTGGTACCTGCTCTTCTTCGGCTTCGGCCTGATTGGCTCGTACGTCTCGTCGGCCGAGCCGGTGGCGCTGGTGGAGCCCGGGATCGCGCTGACCGGCTACGGCGCCGACCGCGGCTGGGCGGTGACGCGGGTGTCCAGCCTGCCGGCGGCGCTGGTGGTGTGGCTGCTCACCTTCGCCTCGGGCGGCATGCCGGTGGGCGCCGCCATCGCCCTGCTGGGGGTGATCCACGGCCTGATGCTGCTCGAGTATCTGCTCGCCTTCAGGCTGGTGGGCGACGATCACCCGCTGGTGCGGCAGCACGCGGCGATGGCGGAGTTCCTCCGCGCCGCCGCCGCCGGGCAGGAGACGCCCAAGGCCGAATGAGCCCTTCCCCTGCTCCGCCTCCGCCGCATAATGCGGGCGGAGAGGGTGACATGCAGCTGACCGAGGAGCAGGTCCAGGCCTACTGGGCGAACGGCTACGTGGTGGTGCCGCCGCTGTTCAGCGAGGCGGAGTGTGCCGAGATCGACGCGGCCCTCGACGACGTGCTCGCCGAGGTGCGGCAGGAGGGGCGGGCGGCGGGTCAGTCGGACGACCAGATCCTCAACCACGGCGTCTACGTGGGGCTGTCGGTGCGCCGCAAGTTCTTCCGCCGGGTGGCGCGCGACCCGCGGCTGGTGGATCCGCTCGAGGCCATCTGGAACGGCCCGGACATCGGCTTCCTGTCCGACAAGGTGATCTTCAAGGGCGAAGAGGTGGAGTTCGGCTCGCCCTGGCACCAGGACTGGGCCTACTGGAAGGGCAGCCACAAGCTGACCGTGTGGGTCGCCATCGGGCCGGTGACGCCGGAGAACGGCTGCTTGATGGTGGTGCCCGGGAGCCACCGCCGGCCGCTGGAGCACCAGTCGTTCAACGATCCCAAGACCGGCTTCGGCAACCGCATCGACCTGGCGGCGCACGGGCTGGCGGGCCGGGAGGTGACGGTGCCGCTCGAGTCGGGGGCGGCGGTGTTCTTCCACGACCTGACGGTCCACGCCTCGCACCCGTGCGCGGCGGGCCGCCGCCGGCGGGCGCTGGCGGTGACCTACCGCAACCTGGCCGAGCCCGACCTGGACTACCCGGGCCTGCCCGCGGCGGCGCGGGTGCGCGGCGCCGAGCCGGCGCTGGCCTAGGGCGGTTGCCCGGGACCTCGCGACGTGGTACGCTGCGCGCTGGAGCAGCGCCGATGCGCGAGGTGGCGAGCACCGTACGGGTCAACGCGGACGTGGAGACCGTCTACCGGGCCGCGCAGGACCTGGAGGGCCTTGCCGCGTACATCGGCGACGTGGAGAGCATCGCGGTCACCGAGCGCGAGGAGTCGCCGGGCGGGCTGGCGACGGTCTCGGTATGGGTCGGTCTGCTTCCGGAATTCCGGCGCAAGCTGCACTGGACCGAGCGCGACGTGTGGGACGATGCGGCGCGCCTCTGCCGGTTCGAGCTGATCCAGGGGGACTGGGACGAGTACGAGGGCGAGTGGCGGTTCGAGCCCGACGGCGAGGCGACGGTGGTCAGCCTGGTGGTGCGCTACCGCTACGACGTGCCCCTGATCGGTCCGCTGATCCAGAAGCTGGTGTTGAAGAAGGTGCAGGACAGCACCGACGGCATCCAGGCCGGGCTCAAGCGCCGGGCGGAAGAGGCCCGGCCCGCTTGACTCCGCCGGCCGCGCACCCCGAGTGGCGCGGCTCAGCACTCAAGAAGGACACGGGCGACCGGCGGCGAAACGGTACACCGGCGGGGTACCCAGATGTCGAGCGACAGTCACAGCCACGACGGCAGCCTCGAGAGCCTGCAGCGTGAGCTGGCCGAGCGCAATGGTCAGCTCGACGCGGTGCGCCGCATCACCGCGGCGCTCTCCTCCAAGACCGATCTCGACGAGATCCTGCGCGAGACGCTGACGAGCTGCCTGGACGCTGTCCACGCCAACGCCGGGTCGATCCTCATCTACGAAGAGGCCGACCGGATGCTGCACTTCAGCTACGTGGTGGGCGAGGCGGCGCCGATCCTCACCGGGCGCACGCTGGACCCCAGGCAGGGCATTGCCGGCGAGGTCTACCGCACCGGGCAGGCCAAGATCACCGAGGACGTGAGGCAGGACAAGAGCCATTTCGAGGGCATCGACGCGGTCACCCATTACCACACCAAGAACATGGTCACGGTGCCGTTGAAGAGCATCGAGGGCGACCCGGTGGGGGTGATGCAGATCCTCAACAAGGAGGGTGGCGGGTTCTTCGACGAGCACGACATCGACACCTTGATGATCCTCTCCGCCCAGGCCGCGTCGGCCATCGAGAACGCGCGGCTCTACCTCGAGGCGCAGTTGGCGGTCGTGGTCAAGCTGATGGGCGACATCAGCCACGACGTGAAGAACATGATCACGCCGGTCTCGGTCTGCGCGCAGACCCTCGAGATGATGTTCGAGTCGTTCTTTGAGGACCTCGACGGCTTCGCCGGCGAGCTGGACGAGGGCCACGGGGCGCGGCTGCAGCACGTCTGCGTGGTGCTCCGCGAGTTCTACCCGGAAGCGGTGAAGATGTTCCTCGACGGCGCCGATCAGGTGCAGGCGCGGGTGCGCGAGATCGCCGACTGCGTCAAGGGGATCGTGGCCGAGCCGGCGTTCGAGCCAACGTGCGTCAACGTGGTGGTGGAGGCGGTGGCCACGCCGTTGCGGCTGGTGGCGGAGCGGCGCGACATCGCCATCGACCTGACCGGGCTGGACCGCGGCGTGCCCGAGGTGATGCTCGACCAGAAGCAGATGTACAACTGCATCTACAACCTGGTCAACAACGCCATCCCGGAGGTGCCCGACGGCGGCCGGGTGTGGGTCACGACGGCCCTGGTGCGGGATGAGCGGTGGTTCGACGGGGCCGAGCACCTGCTGATCGAGGTGGGCGACACCGGCAAGGGCATTCCGGCGGACATCCTCGAGCGGCTGTTCACCAAAGACACCAAGAGCAGCAAGCCGGGCGGCACCGGGCTGGGCACGCGCATCGTGAAGAACGTGGTGGAGGCGCATCGCGGCGAGATCACGGTGGCGAGCGCGCTGGGCAAGGGTTCCGTGTTCACCATTCGGATCCCGGTGGAGCGGGATGCTGCGCAGGCGGAAGCAGCCGTCGAGCGCCAACTGGACGGCGCTTCGGGAAACTGAGGTACGATGCGGGCCGGGCGGCCCTGGGCCGCGGCGCGCGGGTTGGCGGGCGAGTGAGGTCACGCGACCTGCGCTGCCCGATGGGTATCCGGGGAGCAGGTGCGTGGCGAAGTCGACCCCTAATGTGCAGGAAGCTTTCCTGAACCTGTGCCGGCACGAGAACGTGCGCTGTATTGTCTACCTGGTGAACGGCGTGCAGCTCCGCGGTTTCGTGCGCGCCTTCGACAACTTCACCATCCTCTTGGAAGACGATCAGCGGCAGCAGATGATCTACAAGCACGCGGTGACCACCGTGCAGCCGATGGCGCGCATGCCCGAGGGGCTGCGGTGGGCCGACGACAAGCCTGAGACCGAAGAGAGCTAGGCAGGACACGACGTATGCGCTTTGTGAAGATGCACGGACTGGGCAACGACTTCCGCTTGATCGACGCCCGCTGCACCGGCTCCGCGGACTGGCGCGCCGCGGCGCGCCGGCTCTGCGACCGGCGCTTCGGGGTGGGCGGCGACGGCCTCCTCTTGCTCCTCGAGAGCGACACCTGCGACTGGCGGATGCAGGTGATCAACTCCGACGGCTCCGAGGCCGGCATGTGCGGCAACGGCATCCGCTGCTTCGCCAAGTACCTCCGCGACGAGGGCCTCGATCCGCGCGACGAGGTCAGCATCGAGACCCTTGGCGGGGTGATCCGGCCGCGCTTCGTGGCCTACGACGGCGGCCGCGCGGCGCGCGTGGCGGTGGACATGGGCGAGCCGCGGCTGCGGCCCGAGGACATTCCCTTCAACGCCGATGAGGGCGCCGAGCGCGTGGTGGACGCCTACCTGCAGGTCGACGACGACCCCATGCAGATCACCTGCGTGTCGATGGGCAACCCGCACTGCGTCCTCTTCGTGGAGGAGCTGAAGGGCATCCGGCTGGAGTGGTGGGGGCCGATGATCGAGCGCCACGAGCGCTTCCCCAACAAGACTAACGTGGAGTTCGTCCGGGTGGACAACCCTCGCGAGCTGACCATGCGGGTCTGGGAGCGCGGCGCCGGGCGGACCCTGGCCTGCGGCACCGGCGCCTGCGCCAGCCTGGTGGCGGCGGTGCTCAACGGCCATGCCGAGCGGCGCGCCACGGTTCACCTGGAGGGTGGGGATCTCGACATCGAATGGCGTGAGGCCGACAACCGGGTGATCATGACCGGTCCGGCCGAAACGGTGTTCGTCGGCGAAACGGCGGACTGAACCCGGGTACCCGCCGCATACTGAGGGGGCCGCAAAGGAGCAATCGATGGCTCGCACCGTGCTGTTTAAAGGCAATCCGCTGCACCTGATGGGGCCCGCTCTGCAGACTGGGCAGCCGGCGCCCGACGTGAGAGTGACCAAGGTCGACATGCAGCCGTTGCAGGGCAGCGAGCTGCTGGGCAAAGTCGTTCTGGTCAGCGTCACCCCGTCGCTCGACACGCCGGTCTGCGACCTGCAGGCGCAGCGCTTCAACCAGGAGGCCGCGGCGCTCGGCGCGGACGTGGTGGTGGCCAACGTGAGCCTCGACCTGCCGTTCGCCATCAAGCGCTGGTGCGGCGCCACGGGCTCCGAGCGGATCCTGACAGTCAGTGACTACAAGGACCGCGAGTTCGGACTGCGCTACGGCGTGCTGATCGACGAGCTGAAGCTGCTCGCCCGCGCGGTGTTCGTGGTCGACCGGTCGGGCACCCTGGTCTACCAGGAGATTGTCCCCGAGGTGACCGACCACCCCGACTACGACGCGGCGCTGGCGGCGGTGAAGGCGGCGTTGTAGGACAGCCGCTCCGCCAGGTACAACGGCCACCACAGGATCCGTTTGCCGTCGGGGAAGCGGGTTTCGCTGTACGGCGCGCACGACGCCAACACGCCGGTCTCCACGGCGTACTGATCCAGGTACGCGCGCAGCCCGCGCAAGTGCCTCGCGTCCGCGCGCAACGCGGCCTTGCACTCGACGGGCAGCTCGCTCCCGTCGGGCATCCGGTGGACGAAGTCGATCTCGCTCCCGCTCGCGGAGCGCTTCCAACCGGCCAGGGGCTGGTGCTGCCGCGCGAGATCCAGCGCGAGCTGGTTCTCCAGCACCCCGCCCAGCAAGGCCCGCAGCGCCGGCGCCGACTCGGCCAACTTGACCGACGGGATGGCCGTCTCGCGGAGGTGGCGCAGCAGGCCGGAGTCGAACAGATACCGTTTGGGCAGGTGCCGGTGCGTGGCCTCGGGCGACGGGCCGTACTGGTCGGCACGCAGCACCAGGTGCCACGCCTCGAGTCGGGCGAGGATCTGGCTGACCTGTGCGCTGACCGACGTGCTCGCGTTCGGCACCACGGCGGTGTTCTTGAACGCCGAGCCCGCCAGCAGCGCGACGGCGCGCAGGCACATCTGCACCACCGCGAGCTGGTCCTCGCCGAACAGCCTGAGGAAGTCCTGTTCGTAGTCGGCCGCGAGGCGCGCCAACGATGGGTCCGGGTCGCGGCCGGCGGCGTGGGCCAGGACGACCTGCGGCAACCCACCGGTCTGAAGAAACCGGTCGAACCAGTCGAGCAGCCGCTCGTGCCGTTGCGCGCTGATCGCCTCCGGCTCCGTGTCGCGCACGATCGCCACCAGGTGGTCCTGTCCGTGAGCCGCGAGGAACTCGCTGAACGCGAACGGCCGCACCACCAGCCGCTCGACCCGGCCCACCGGGTAGCGCTGGTCCGGTCGGAAGAGGCGGGTCAGGGTCGAGCCCGACAGCACCACCGAGGCGCGCGGCCAGTCTTCCTTCATGAAGCGGACGAAGCCGCCCAGCCTCAGGCTCTCCTGTGCCTCGTCGATGAAGAGCGTCTCGCCGGCGGCGCCAGTGAAGGCGTGGTCGTCGCGGAGCAGCTCGGCGAACTCGGCGAACTCGCGGCAGCGGTCGATCCGGGAGCGGGCCAGGGCGTCGCGCTCCAGGTTGAGAGCGACGACGTGCTCGGCGCGGCCGCGGAGGGCCTCCTCGACGAGTCGCGTTTTGCCCACTTGTCGGGCGCCCTCGACGAGGAGCACCGGCTTGTGGGTCTCGGCGCGGTCCAGGTACTCCCGGATGTCCGCGTCCGGTACCCGAGGGACGTATGGAGTATCGCTATTCTCTGCCATCATGGTGCGCAGAATACCCTATTCTCTGTCTCCGGGCAACTCGCCGCCCCTCACGGGAGTGATTGGCAGTGCCGGGAGTCTTGTCTGCTCCTCCCCCTGCGAAGCGGGGGGAGGCGGGAGGGGGGTCCGCCGGCTACCGCGAACCGGCCGGAAACCCCCACCCCATCCCTCCCCCGCTTCGCAGGGGAGGGGGCTCCCGAGATTCCAGTCACTCGCCCCCTCACTGCATCCACCCCAGCCGTCCGTTGATCGAGATGGTGTAGGTCGGGATCCGCCACACCATCGCGACGATCGACCAGAACGCGCCCACCGCGTATTCGCCCAGCATCACGCCGATCATCGCGGCGTGCAGCCGGCGGTAGCCCTTCAGGCCCCCCGCGCGCAGGACGCCCCGTTTCAGCGCCAGGGCCACCAGCAGGCCAAGCCAGTAGTAGTCCACGCCGAAGTTCATCGCCAGGGCATAGCCGACCGGGTGGAGCGTGAACCAGGGCAGGTGGAAACGCAGCACGTTGAGCCCCATGACGAGGCTGAACCCGAGGGCCACGAAGAGCATCCCCGCCTGGTTCGGCCGCCGTGGGTGGCCGACGAGGTCGTTCACCACGCCGCTCTGCGCGTACCCGGCCGCCGGCGCGCCCCAGCGGTAGCCCAGGTAGACATTGACCAGGTGCGCCGCCACGCTGCCCGCCACCACCGCCAGGAGCAGCGCGGCGAACATCCAACGCTGGTCGGTGCCGCTCCGCTCCGCCAGCTTGACCGCCTCCAGCTCCGATGGCATGGGGTGCGTGCGGTGGATGCGGTTGAAGAAGTAGAACGTGGTGCTCATCGCGACGATGGTCTTGGCCGGGAGACCGTACGACCCGCCGAAGTCGATCACGAGCTGGTTGGGCCCCATGAACGCCATCTCGTGGGTCGGCGGGCCGAGCTCGGCGCGCATCCGGGTGAGCGCCGTGCTGAAGGCCAGGTAGAGCCCCAGGTAGACCAGCCCGAAGAGCGGCGGGAGGCCGGCGACCTGCCCCAGGAAGAGGACTCCGCCGACGCCCAAGAGCAGGCCGGCGGTGGCCCACCGCACGCCCACGTCGCCGGGCCGGCTCCGGCCGTCGAGGAGCCGCCGCCAGACGCCGACCAGGTGCTCTCGCGCGGTCCACACCGCGGTCACGAAGAGGGCCAGAAACGCGCCCCACGTCTGCTCGGCGAAGTAAGGCGGGCTGGGCACCAGGTAGCCCCCGCCGAACACGCCCTGCGGGTAGCCCATCGT
>JACPDV010000187.1 GCA_016183835.1 Armatimonadota bacterium | reverse complement strand
CTGATGGACCACCTGGGCCTGTCGCGGGCGCTGGTCTGCGGGCTGTCGATGGGCGGCTACGCGGCGCTGGCGATGGCCCGCGCCCACGCGCCACGGGTGACCGGACTGGCGCTGTGCGACACCCGGGCCGAGGCCGACAGTCCCGAAGCCCGCACCAGCCGGGCGGCGCTGGCCGCGACGGTACGCGGGCAGGGGATCGGCCCCGTGATCGAGGCCATGCTGCCGCGGCTGCTGGGGGCCACGACCCACCGCGAGCGGCCCGGGGTCGTGGCCCGCACCCGCGCCGCGATGGAGCGCTGCGCGCCAGCGGCCGTCGCCGCCGCGCTGGCTGGGCTCGCGGCGCGCGCCGATCAGACCGGCTTCCTGCGCGAGATCCGGGTCCCGACCTTGTGCCTCGCCGGCGAGGAGGACGTGCTGACGCCGCCCGCGGACGCGCGTCGGATGGCGGACGCGATCCCCGGCGCCCGGCTCGTGCTGCTGCCCGGCAGCGGCCACCTGCCCTGCTTCGAGGCGCCAGCCGCCCTCGCGGAGCGCCTGCGGGAGCACCTCGCCGCTCGCCCCTGAACGCGCCTGTCCATAGCCATCAAGACTGTGTCGCCTTGATGAATAGTCGTTGGCGATGGATAATCGGGCCCCGATGGAGTCGCTGAACTACCACCACCTGCGCTACTTCTGGGCCGTGGTCCGGGAGGGCGGGGTGACCCGCGCGGCCGAGAAGCTCGACGTCTCGCAGCCGACGGTGTCGGCTCAGTTGCGCGAGCTGGAGGAGGCGCTGGGCGAGCCGCTGTTCGAGCGCCGCGGACGAACCCTCGAGCTGACCGAGATGGGGCGGGTCGTGCACCGCTACGCGGACGAGATCTTCGCCATCGGCCAGGAGCTGCTCGACACCGTGCGCAAGCGACCGAGCGGACGTCCGTCACGGCTCGCGGTCGGCGTCGCCGACGCGGTGCCGAAGCTGATCGCGCACCGCCTGCTGCTGCCGGCGCTGAGCGGCCCCGAGGCGGTCGTGCTGTCGTGCTTCGAGGACCGCAGCGAGCGGCTGCTCTCCGAGCTCGCCACCCACGGCCTCGACGTGGTGATCGCCGACGCGCCGGTGCCGCCGTCGGTGCGGGTCAAGGCGTTCAGCCATCTGCTCGGCGAGTGCGGCGTCGCCGTGTTCGCGACGCCGCAGCGCGTGGCCCGGGGGCGCCGTTCCTGCTGCCCACCCAGCACTCGAGCCTGCGCCGCGGGCTCGACGCCTTCTTCGAGCGCGAGGGCCTGCGGCCGCGGGTGATGGGCGAGTTCGAGGACCTGGCGTTGCTCAAGACCTTCGGCCAGACCGGGCTCGGCCTGTTCGCGGCGCCGGTCACCATTTCCCGCGAGCTGGAGCGGCAGTACCACGTGCAGCGGATCGGCGACCTGCCCGGCCTGCGCGAGCGCTACTATGCGATCACCGTCGAGCGGCGACTGCGACACCCGGCGGTCGTGCGCATCTCGCAGGCGGCGCGCGAGGAGGTCTTCGCGCCGTGAGCCCCGACCCGCTGCTGGAGCAGTTGCTGCCCCGGCGTAACCTGTGGTTCTGGCTGTGCGGGCTGCCGCTGCCGTTCGTCACGTTCGCGATCTTCCAGCCGCCCGGCCCGGGAGAGTTCCCGTGGCCGCTGGCGCTGCTGACGTTCGTGGGGACGGCCAGCCTGTGGGCGGCCCAGCGCGCGCCCGCTGCGATGATCCGCGGCTTCGCCTACGCGTTCTACTCACTGGTGCTGGCGCTGGGCTTCGGTGCGGGCATGCTGAAAGCCGTGGTCAACCAATGGGGTCTGGCCACCGGCCCGGGCTCGTTCGTGTTGACCGCGCTGTTCGGCACGGGTGCCGTGCTCAGCGGCCTGGCACTGCTCGCGCTGGGGGCGCTGATCCTGACCGAGCCCTCGCTGCGCAAGTCACGGCGGGCGGGCCCGATTCCGACCGCCGGTTGCAGCGGCTTGCTAGAATCCCGCTCCCCGTTCCACGAGGAGGATTCATGCGCATCGGCGTGCTGCGCGGCCGCGAGAACTCGTTCCCCGATGCCTTCATCGCGAAGGTCAACTCCATGGGCCGCGGCGTGGCGGCCGAGTACGTGCAGCTCGGCGGCACCAAGCTCAACGAGCCGGTGCCGTACCGGGTCGTGCTCGACCGCATGAGCCACGAGGTGCCGTACTACTCCGTCTACCTGAAGATGGCGGCGCTGCAGGGCACCTACTGCATCAACAACACGTTCTGGCGCTCGTGCGACGACAAGTTCTTCGGCTACGCGATCGCCGAGAAGCTGGGCATCGCCGAGCCGAAGACGGTGGTGCTGCCCAACCGCGAGTACGTCGACGACGTGAACGCGGAGAGCCTGCGCAACCTGTGGCCGACCGACTTCTCGATGTACCTCGACTACGTCGGCACGCCCTGCATCATGAAGCCGGCGTTCGGTGGCGGCTGGAAGGACGTCAACAAAGTCCACTCGCTCGAGGAGCTGATCCACTTCTACAACTCCTCCGGCAGCAAGACGATGATGCTGCAGGAGTTCATCAAGTGGGACACCTACATCCGCATCCCCACGATCGGCCGCCGCCACGCCCGCGCGATCCGCTACGACCCCGCGCCGATGGGCCTCGGTGGCTACAACCAGGACTACGACGTCATGGAGAAGGAGCTGGGCGCCTGGGGCCGCGAGATGCGGGACACCGCCGAGGAGCTCTCGCTCAAGCTCAACATCGCGCTCGGCTACGACATGAACGCGATCGAGCTGGCGGTCAAGGACGGCAAGTACTACGGCATCGACCTGACCAACTACACGCCGGACATGGACTACAAGAGCCTCAAGGACGCCCACTTCCCGTGGGTGGTCGAGAAGATGGCGGAGTTCGCGGTCGAGAAGGCGCTCTCCGACGAGCCCACGCCGCAGCCGCCCCACTTCCGCGAGCTGATGCTGAAGTAGGCCAGACCATCGGGTTCCGGCGCCGGGATGAACCCGTCGCCGGTCCCGCGGGGGCTACCTCGCGAACGGACGCTCCTCCACCCCCGCACCACCAGGGCCCGCTACCGCAGCTTCGGGAACGTGCCCTTCGCGTGGTACCAGGGGTGGAACTCGAGGGCCATGTGGCCGCCCGCCACCGCCGGGTCCTGGGCCGCCAGCGCCTTCGCCTCGTCGAGCGGGACCTCGGGTGCGAACACGAACACGCCGCGCCTCTCGCCCGGCTCGACGAACGGGCCCGCGGCCAGCAGCTTGCCGGACTTCATCAGGGCGACGATGTGGTCCATGTGGCCGGCCTGGATCTTCTCGGCGTCGGCGGGCGCCACCGGCGTCGCGCCAGTGACCAGGAAGCCCAGCGCGTGGACCGCCATCTCCGTCTTCTGGCCCGCGGCCTGGTCCTTCCAGTACTGGTCGCCGACGCCGACCGGGCCCCACCACTCGAGTAGCTCGAGCTTCAGCCGCCCGGCCGCGATGGCCGGGTCCTGCGCCGCCTCGGCCTCGGCCTCCGCCTGCGTGGTGGCGAACACGAAGATGCCGCGCAGCGCGCTCTGCGGGTCGGACATCGGTCCGGCGGCCACCAGCTTCCTGGCCTCGGCCATGCGGCCGATGTTGGCCATGTGGCCCGCCTGCAGCTCGTCGGTCTCCGGCGTGCGTTCGGGGGTCCATGTCTCGCCGCGCGAGAGCAGGCCGAACACGTAGCGGCGCATCGTCTGGCCGGTCGGCGCGACGAAAGTCTCGGGCGTCGCCGCGGGCGCCTGGGCGAGCGCGGGCAGCGCGGCGACGAAGGCCACGGCGGCGAGCCGCGTGTTCATCTACAGGCCTCCCGATGTCGCGCTGGTGCCGCGCGGCGCCGTGATGGCCCGCGCGAACTCGCGGCCGATGATCTCGTAGCCGCTGTCGTTGGGGTGCAGGAAGTCGAAGAACAGGTCGGAGAGGACGGGCGCCTCGAGCATCGCCGCGTGGATGTCCGCGAGCGCAGCCCCCTCCTGTTTCACCATCGGCCGGATCAGGTCGTTCATCCGCTTCACCCATGCGTTGCGGTTCTCGGCATCGCGGTCGAGCAGCGAGGGGTTGACGGGCGGAATGGTGCCGACCACGGCCACGCTGCCGAAGGCCTTGACCTGGCCGATCATCGCCCTTATCGCATCGATCGTGTAGCAGGGGAAGCTGTCCCGGCAAGAGCTGGAGTTCCAGTCGTTGGTGCCGTACAGGATCAGGACGTAGGCCGGTCTCACGGTGGCGAGGCTCGCGCCCAATCGCTCGTTGCCCCGGTCGGAGCGGGTGGCCGCGACGCCGTCGTTGACGAGCGAAGCCCGGCCCCAGTAGCCGCGCACGAGGTCCTGGGTCCAAGCGAGGTAGCCGTCGCCGCTGCGCGAACCGTCGCCAGCGGTGATGCTGTCGCCGAAGGCCATGTAGACGTTCGGCTTGTTGCGGCCGATCGGCACCGTCACCGGCAGCAGCAACTCGCCGTTGACCGGCAGCGTCACGTTGAGGGCGGTGACCTGCCAGCCGATCGGCAGGCTCGACTCGACGATGGTGGCCTGCTGCGCGCCCTCCGGGGCGTCGAAGCTGAAGCGCCCGCCGGCGGCCGTGACGGTGGTGCGGCCGCCGATCGAAACGGTCAGGTTCGGCATCCGCACGGACTCGGCGCCGTCGAGCTGGCCGCCCCCGTCTTCGTCGTAGAACACGGCGCCCTGGACGCTGACCATGCGTACGCTCGGCGTCGGCGTGGGGGTCGGCGTGGTGGGCGAAGCGGGGCCGGCCGAGCCTCCGCCCCCGCAAGCAGCGGCCGAGGCGGCACCCAGGGCAATCAGAAACCGGAACAAACGCATAGGAACTGCGGAAACTAGCATGAGCCGGCCGCCCGGCGTAGCCTGCGGCCGAGGGAACACGAATGTGGACACTGTTGCTGATGCCCTTTTGGCTGGCCCAGGCCCCGGACCCGGCGATGACGGCGGTGGGCGAACACCTGCGCGGCTTGCGCGGCGAGGTTGCCGTCCTCCATGCGACCGTCGCCCGCCAGGGCGACCTGCTCGCGGGGCTGGCGGCGGCGCTCGAGGAGCAGCGCCGCTTGCTGCTCGAGCGCGCCACTCCCGAGTCCGCCCCCGCAGACCCGGCGCTCGCCTTCCTGACCGGGGCGCCCGCCGCCTCGGACTCGGCTGGAGTCGCCCGCGCCGTCGTGTTCGAGCCGCGCGTGGTGTCGGACCAGCCGCGTCGCCACGACCTCGTGAACCTGCGCCTGCGCCGGGTCGAGGCCCAGCGCAGCGCCACCCTCGCCGAGCTGGAACTCGGCGGCGACCAGGCAGGCGCCCCGCTGCCGCTCGACCGCAACGGCGCGCTCTACATCGTCGAGTGGGCGGCGTCCGAGGGCCAGACCTTCACATTGGTGCTCCGCGACGGCCTGACCGGCGCCACGGCCGCCCAGGTCAAGGTCACTGCTGCGCAGGCCCGCGGCGCGTTCGTGTTCGTCGGTTACCGGCTCGACTGACGCGCGCGCGGCGCGGGCCGCTGCTCCGCGACCGTGTGCGAGCGCTCGATCTGGCGGTACACCTTCGGGTAGTGCTGCTGCAGGTGGGCCAGGAACTCCTCCGGCGTGCGGAAGGTGTACGACAAGGTCTGCGGCGAGTTCACCTCGCAGGTGTTCTCGTCGAAGGTGCGACAGATGTGGGGTCGCACGCCGTAGATGGCGCACAGGTTGTCGGCCTGCAGGTTGCGGCAGCGGCTCTCGAACTGCACGCACCAGTCGCCGTCGCCGTCCACGTAGACCGAGGTCTTGTCGTGGTACAGGAACCAGAGAATCTCGGTTGCGTGCTTGGGCCGGGTCGGCGCGTTGATGCCGACCGCGGCGTAGGTGCAGCAGCGGGCGCAGTCGAGGCAGTGGACGAGCGGTTTGTCTTCGGTACGGGCCATCGGCAGGGGCAGGTGCATCGTCAGCGCTAATCCTTCTCTTCTTTTTCCTTGCGGCGGCGGTGGATGTTGTACACGGCGCGGCCCTCGGCGACCCGGCGCTCGCCCTGGCGGACCACGACCCGCACGTGGCAGACGCGGTTGCCGCGGCGCAGCAGCACGGCCTCGGCGACGAGCGGGGCGTCGAAGCCCCCGGGTTCCAGGTAGTCGACCAGCAGGTCGACGGTCGACACGTTCTCGCCCGGCGGCAGCGCGGTCCACGCGGCGGCGCCGCCCGCGGTGTCGATCAGCGCCGAGATCACGCCGCCGTGCAGCGCTGGCCGCACCGGGTCGCCCGTGTGCTCGGGCCGCGGGTCGATGGCCATCGTCACCCGCCCGGGCTCGGCGCTGACGCCGCGGATGCCGAGCCAGCGGTTGAAGGGCGAGTACTCCTCCATCAGCCGCACGACCTCGGCCGCGGACGCGCGCGAGGCGCCGGTCACGACGCGGCCTCCAGGCGTCCGGCGGCCAGCCGCGGCCCGCGCTGGGCATGGACCGCGGCCAGATCGACGAAACAGGCGCTGGGGTCGATGCCGGGCAGGATCACCTCCATCGCACGGTGCGCCGGCGACGA
>JACPDV010000186.1 GCA_016183835.1 Armatimonadota bacterium | reverse complement strand
GGCGCCCCAGCATCCGCACGTCCGTCGGGTGGAGACGCACCAACTCCTCCCAGATCCGGGCGTCGTTGAACCAGCCCTGCGCGGGCAGGTCCATCCACCAGCTCCCGAACCCCCTGAGCGCCTCCTGCGCGGTGTTGCGCAGCATCACCTGCTGGGTCTGCTTGAGGTCGACCAGCCCGCCCTCCTGCGCGTGCTCCTGCGTGCGGGGGTCGAGGTAGGTGCGGGAGTCGTCCTCGTTCAGCCACAGGATGCCGGTCCGGGTGACGCTCTCGGCGACGGTCATGCAGGGCGCGGTGCCGAGCCACTCGCGGTCGGTGTAGCTGATGGGCGAGCAGAGGATGTCGATGTCCTTCCCGGCCAGGAGGCGGCTGAGCGCGTAGTGCCCGCAGGTCGGCGCGCCGTCCTGGATGGGGGCGAACTCGAACAGGTAGCCGAAGAAGAAGACCACCAGCTTCGTGCCGCCGGTGCCCCGGCGGCAGGCGGCGGCCAGCGCGGCCACGTGGTCGGCCATCTCCACCTGCTGGAAGCGGGCGAACTCGATCAGCCGCCGCTCGCGGGCCGGGTCGCGGAGGAAGCCGAAGGGATGCGCGCGGCGCTCGGCGTCGGTGGGCACGGTCGCGGTGTCCGCGGCTTGGTCGCCGCGCTCCTTCAGCCAGGCGCGGAACCAAGTCAAGGTGGCCGGGTCATAGCCGCTCAGCGGGCGGTCCCAGGAGTCCTGGTAGAACCACTCGCCCGTGTTCTGGCCGCAGGGATGGATGCCGGCGAAGCGGTCTGGGAAGGCCTCGCAGAGGTGGCGGCAGAGCCTCTCGAGGTGCGCGGCGGCGTCGGTGCGGTACTGCCGGTCGGAGACGCAGGCGTGGTCCTCGCGGACCTTGTCGCCATCGTAGACCATCCGCGATTCGGGATGCCGCTGCAGCCACCAGCCCGGCGCGTCGGCGCCGACCCGGGGGACCAGGAGCACGTTCGGGTTGACGGCGATGATCTGGCGGCAGAGGCTGTCCATCGGCGTCCAGTCGTCCGGCTGGTCGGGCGGGCCCCAGCAGGCGGGCGCGCCGAAGCTGACGAGGTTCACGCCGGCGTCGCGCGCCAAGGCGACTTGGCTGAGGAACGGCCCCGGCGGGCCGCCGATGTTGGTCCAGTTGTTGTTCGCCACCTGGTAGAGGTTGGTGTAGGCGGAAGGTGCAGCGGTACGTGCGGTCGGCGCGGAAGCTCAGCCCGGCGCTGGCGTGGAAGTGGAAGTCGGGCCACGCGCCGCCGGGCGGGTCGGTGATGACCACGTGCAGCGCGCCGTCGCTGATCTCCCACTTGCCCACGGTGTTGGCCGGTTGCGCCGGCCTGGCCGGGTCCGGCGGCGGGGGCCAGGTGTTCCACACCTTGGGGAAGACCTGCGCGTCGGCGAAGCTGTTGACGGGGAGGACGTCCTCGCCGGTCTCCGCGTCGCGAATGCGGATGTCGGCGAGGTCGATGGTCCCGGCCAGGTGGCCGAAGCGGAAGTGGAGGGTGCCCTGCTTGACCACCTCGATCCCGGGTCGAAACTCGAAGGACTGCTCAGCCCACGCCTCACCTACGTGGAGCGCGCCGCCGCTCATCGCGCCCCAGAAGAAGCGCGGCGGGATGGCCTTCCCGTCGGCATGGATCTGCGGCCCCCCGGGGGTCGGAAGCACGCGCACGGTGACGGCGCCGGCGGGCACGGCGAGCAGGAGGAGGAGCGGCAGACGGGGCATGGCGGACTCCGCCTCCGAGTCTCGGCGGTCGCGGGCGGCGTGTCAAGGTCAGTGGTAAGCCGTGTACGGTGAACGGTGAACGGTCCACCGGGAGTCGGGCGCGGCGACCGGTCCGGGCCGTTCACCGTTCACCGCTTGCCGTTCGCCTTGACTCACCGGCGTGGTGCAGACTACGATCCGGGGCATGCTCCTCCGCCCCGGTGACCTGCTCGAAGGCAAGCTCGACACCTACCAGATCGCCGCGACGATCAGCCGCGGGGCGTACGGCTGTGCCTTCCGCGCCCGCACCAGCGACGGCACGTGGCGGGTCGTCAAACAGTTCGAGCCGAGCGAGTATCTGTCCGCCGCCGACCATGCCTACCAGCGCAAATGCTTCGAGCGCGAGGCCGCCATCCTCACCCGCTTCACCTCGCCCCTGATGGTCCGCGGCCACGAGCTGATCCAGCGCGACGACGAGATCTATCTGGTCATGGAGCACGTGCAGGGGCAGACGCTGCGCACCATCCTCGACCAGCAGGTGCTGACCCACGGCCGGCCCTTCTCGGCGCCCACCGTGGTGGGGATCGGGCTCCAGCTCTGCGACGCGCTGGATGCGCTCCACCAGCTCCCCGGGCAGGTGATCTACCGCGACCTGAAGCCCTCGAACGTGCTCTGGGACGCCGTCGGGCAGCGGCTCTGCCTCGTCGATTTCGGCACCGCCCGGTTCAATGCAGCCGCGCAGCAGGCCACGCAGGGCCTCGGCACCGAGGGCTACGCGCCACCCGAGCTGTACAGCAGCCACGCCGTGCTCAGCCCCGCCACCGACGTCTACACCATCGGCGCCGTGCTCTACGAGCTGGCCACTGGCGAGCCGCCCGGCCGGGCCGCGCCCGAGCACTTCCGGGGTTACGACGAGCGGCTCCCCGAGGGCCTCCGCGCCGTGATCCGGACCGCCCTGCAGCCCGAGCCGGCCCTGCGCTTCCCCACCGCCGCCGACATGCACCGGGCGCTCGCCGCCGAGGGCCTCGCCGGCTACAGCCCGCCGTTCCGGCTGCCGGCCAAGAACCACCATCCGCTCCTCGCCTGCTACTGCCCCGTCTGCGCCGCCGAGCCGCGCTCCGACGACGCCCTCTACTGCGGCCGCGACGGAGCGCTCTACCACGTCGCCATGCTCCAGGTGTTCCCCGCCCACCGGCCGCCGATGACGCTCTACCTGGACCGCAAAGAGGCGGTGCTCGGCCGCAGCGACCCGGAGCGCGGCTTCTACCCCGACCTCGACCTCTCCGGCGCCGACCCGGCCAAGCATCTCTCGCGCCGCCACGCCACCATCGTCCGCGAGGGGCTCGACTACCGGCTGGTGGTCCACCCCAGCACCAACCCCACCCGGATCGACGGCCTCCTGGCGCCGCCCGCCTCGTCCCACCCCATCGCGCCCGGCGTGCGGATCGAGCTCGCCGACCTGGTGGCCGTGCCGCTGCTCAAGCCCGTGCTCGACGAGCCGCTGGGCCCGGCCGGAGCCGAGCCGTGAGCGAACCACCCAAGCTCCTCCCCGAGGGCGCCGTGCTGGCGGGGATCTACGAGGTCAGGCAGCATCTCGGCACGGTCGGCGACGCGCGAATCTACCTGGCTCTCGACGGCAGCGTCGAGCGGCCCCGGCCGCAAGTCCTCCTGGCCCGGCCCGCCGCTGCGCCGCCCGACCTGCGTCCCGTCTCGCCCGCCGCCGGCGAGAGCGTGGACGTGGTGCCCGCCGTCACCAACTCCTTCCGCACCCGCGACCAGGCCGTGCTCGCGCTCGCCTGCGGCGCTGCGCTCCCGCTCAACGGCTATCTGCCGCTCGACGACGATGAGAACGCCTGGGCGCTGCTTCTCGGCCTCGCCCGCGGGCTGCGGCAGCTTGCCGGCGAGCACGCCGACTGCCGGCCGTTCACCTTCGACCACCTCCTCCTCCGCGGCAGCGGGCAGCTCTGCTACGCCGGGCCGGTTCTACCCGCGACCGACGACACCGACCCCGCCCGGCTGCTGGCCGAGCTGGCGGCTCAGCTCCTCACACCCGGCGTGCCGTGGAGCTGCGAGCTGGCGGAGCTGGTGCGCGGGCTCGGCGACGGCGGGCTCGACGCGGCCGTGGCCAGGCTCGAGCTCGGCGCCGACGCCATCGAGCTGGCCACCACCGCGGGCGCCGCCACGGACTGCGGCCCGGTGCGCGGCGAGAACCAGGACGCCGCCGCGGCCGTGCAGCAGCGGCTCCTGGCGCGCGACGGCGAGACGCTGCTGGACATCCTCCTCGTGGCCGACGGGCTGGGCGGGCATCGCGACGGGCAGCGCGCCTCGGCGCTGGCGCTGAGCGCCTTCCTCTCGAGTTTCCAGATGGCCGAGGCGGTGGCCCTCCTGGCCGGCGACGGGGGCGCGCCGCCGAGCTCCAACGTGGAGCTGCAGAAGCGGCTGGCAGGGGCGTTCCAGGCCGCCGACGAGACGGTGGCCGCGCTCAGCGAGGCGGGCGAGACGCAGCGGCCCGGCACTACCCTGGTGGCCGCCGTAAGACTCGGCCGGCGGCTCTTCGTGGGCCACGTGGGCGACAGCCGCGCCGGGCTCTGCCGCGAGGGGCGGCTGAGCTGGCTGACCCGCGACGACTCGCTGGCGCAGGTCATGATCGACCGGGGCGAGCTGTCGCCCGCGCAGGTGTGGCCGACGCGGACCTGGCCGAGCTGCTCTCCGCGGCACCCGACGCCTCCGGCGCCGCGGACCTGGCCGTGCTCACCGCCCGCGCCAACGGCGGCACCGACAACATGACAGCGGTGGTTTTGGAGGTATCCTGAAGGGCGTCGCTAACCTCCGCCCGTCTGCCGCTGACCGAGGGAGCGTTCGGATGTCCGCCGGGATCCGGCTCAGAACAGCCTTGGACAAGAGCTGTCGGCCGCTCGACGGGGAGTTCCTCACCACCGTGCTGGTCGAGATCACCCCGCCCCGCCGCGCCGACCGGCTGCCGCTCAACCTCGGCATCCTGGTCGACACCAGCGAGTCGATGCAGAACGAGAAGCTCGCCCGCGCCAAGGATGCCTGCCAGGCGCTGATCGCGCAGCTCGACCCGGGCGACAGCTTCTGCCTGATCTCCTTCGCCTCGCACGCCCACGTCCTGATCCCCTCCGTCACGCGCTCCGAGGCCTCCACCACCGACATCGCCGCCGTGCTCGCCACGCTCAAGGCCGAGGGCGTCACCTCGCTCCTGCGCGGGCTCGACGACGTGTTTCGCGAGGTCCGCCGCCGCGCCGGGCCCGAGCGCACCAGCTTCGTCCTCCTCCTCAGCGACGGCTATCCCACCACCACCCAGGGCTACGTGGACGAGCACACCTCGCCCTACATCCAGCGCGTGGACCGGGAGATGCGCGAGCGGGGCGTCTCGCTCACCACCATCGGCCTGGGCGACGCCGCCAACTACGACCAGGCCTTCCTCCGCCGGCTCGGCGACGCCGGCAACGGGCAGTTCTACTACTGCAGCTCGCCCGCGCTCCTCGCCGAGCAGTTCGCCACCGAGCTGGGCCGCATCCAGAACACGGTGCTCAGCCAGGTGGGGCTGACCGTGAAGCATCTCAAGGGCAAGGTGCGCCGGCTGTGGCGGGTGTTCCCCGACAAGAAGCTGTTCGACACGCCGGACCTCAAGGCCGGCTCCTTCGGCGTGCCGCTGGGCTCGTTTCAGGACGGGCGGACGCAGGCGTTCCTGGTCGACGTGGTGACCACCGCGGAGCAGGCCCGGCCAGGGCGCGAGCGGCTGCTCGAGGTAGAGGCCACTTGGAGCACCGGCGGCGACGCGCGCTCGGCCAGCACCACCGTGGTGTTCGAGCTGACCGACGACGAGCGCGCCCTGGCACAACGCAACATGGAGGTGGTGCACCTGGCCACCGAGTGCCTCGACGCGCTGCTCGAGGACGAGCTCGAGACCGCCGTGTCGGGCGGCGACGTGACCCGGCAGACGAGCGTGCTGGCGCGCAAGAAGCAGTTGACCATGCGGCTGGGCAAGACCGAGGCCACCCGCGTGCTGGAGGAGATGGAGGATTCGCTGTCGCGCGGGGAGTCCATCTCCCAGGATGCGCTGGCGCGGTCCAGCCAGGCCACCCGGCCGACGCAACGACTGGGATAGGACCCGATGCAGTGCCCTGAATGTGGCCACGCGAATGTCGCCGGATCGCTCTTCTGCGAGAAGTGCGGGTCCGATCTGCAGCAGGTGGAGGCGCCGCGCGAGCCGTACGAGCTGCAGCAGCACGAGGTCACGTGGGGCGAGATCGACCCGTTCCTCGACCGGAACGCGGCGCTGGCGTTC
>JACPDV010000185.1 GCA_016183835.1 Armatimonadota bacterium | reverse complement strand
CGGACGACATGGACCCGCCGCGGGCCGACTTCCAGCGCGAGCTGGAGGAGTGCCGCGACCTGATCGACGGTCTCGGCCAGGACCCGCAGGCGGCTCCTCTCCGCGGCCTGGTCCAACGGATCGAGGACGAGGGCAACACCGCGGCCACCACCAAGAACCACCGCAAGTGGTCGACCACGTGCGAGAACCTGGGGCGGCTCCACGCCCGCATCAGCGCGCTCGTGACAGGCCCGCAGGAGGGCGCCGCGCCGCAGGAGCTGCCGCCTACGCCGATGCTCAAGGACCACTTTGCCCAGCGGGTCGAGACGCTGCGCAGCGACTTGGAGGCGGCCGAAGGCACGCGCCGGCGCGACTCCGACTATGCCGGCCAGTGGCAGACCGTGTGCGCGGAGCTCTGGAACACGCTCAACCAGATGGAGGCCGCCGTCGAGAAGGTGGACGACGCCTCCGAATCCCGGCAGGCGCTGGCCCAGCTCCAGCTCGCGATGCGGCCCGAAGACAGCCTGAAGACCAAGATCCGTCAGGTCCGCGAGGGCGTCGGCACACGCCAAGAACGTGGCGGCCCGCGCGGCTAGCGCGCGGGGGGAGGCGACCATGGACATCGGCATCGATCTGGGCACCACATTCAGCGTGATCGCCGTGGCCGGCCGGGTGGAGCTGGCGCCGGACTATCCGGCGGGCCTCTACCTGGACGAGTGCGACGTCACCATCATCCCCACGCCGTACGGCGACGAGACCTTCCCGTCGGTGGTCATCGACGATCCGGAGCGGCCCGGCGAGCACCTCTTCGGCCTCGACGCGGCCCAGCAGGCGCAGGAGGGCCGAGCGCCGGTGATGTTCTCCAAGCGCAAGATCGGCACCCGCGAGGGGATCCCCCTGGGCGAGGGCGAGGTGCTTGCCCGCGACGTGGCGGCCTTGTTCCTCGCGTACCTGAAGCAATGCGCCGAACAGGCCCTCGGCCGTCCGGTGGAGCGAGCGGTGGTGACCCACCCGGCCTACTTCGACCGCGGCGCCGTCGAGGAGACCCGTGAGGCCGCCGTCCAGGCCGGCTTCGACATGTCCGAGCCCGACCAGATGCTCATGGAGCCGGTGGCGGCGGCGCTCGCCTACGCCCGCACGGACGCGCGAGATCCGCTCCGCATTCTCACCTACGACCTCGGCGGCGGCACGTTCGACGTCACTTACCTGGAACGCCGCGGCGGCGTGATCGACATGCGCGCCTTCGACGGCAACCACCTGCTTGGCGGCTTCAACTTCGACCGCGAACTGGTCTACTGGCTCCGCCAACGGCTCGAGGCCCAAGGTCGATGGCGCACTCTGGATGAGGAGGACCCCGACGACCGGGGCCGCCTGGCGCGTCTGCTCCAGGCGGCTGAGACCGTGAAGCTCAACCTCGCTGGCGCGCGCAGCGATACCACGCCGGTCGACTTTCGGTTGCAGTACGTCCTCACCGACGCGCAGGGGCGCCCGTTGCAGGTCAACGAGCGCCTCACCCGCGCGGAATTCGTGGAGCTGCTCCAGCCCTACTTGCAGGACACCCTCGACGGTTGCCGGCGGGCGCTGCGGAAGGCCGGCGTCGAGGCTGACGCACTGGACGAGGTCCTGCTGGTCGGCGGCTCCTCGCAGGCGCCATGGGTGGCCGCGTGCCTGGCGGCGGAGTTCGCCGCCGCCGAGCCATCGACTCGAGTCGCTACCGGGTGCTGCTCGACGCGCCGGAGACCTCCGTCCTGGACCTGTTGAACCTCGCGGGGTCGATCACCGACGCTGCGGGCCAGCCGCTCAGCGGCAGCCTGCTGGCTGTGCTTACCGATCCTCTCGGCCGGGCCAGCGAAGCCTCGTCCGTGGCCGACGGCCGGTTTCTCTTCGCTGACGTCGAGCTGCCCGACGAAGGCGTCAACCATTTTCGCCTGGCCCTGGCGCGCGAAGACGGCGTGACCGTGCTGACCCATGAGTTCGACATCGCCTACCGGCCCGAGGACGGCGGCTCGTCGACCATCCGGACCGTGCTGCCCCGCATGCTGTCCATCGAGACCGTGGACGGCCTGGTGCCCCTGGCCGACGAGGGCGTGGCGCTGCCTGCCCGGGTGTCCTGCACGTTGCAGCGGGAGAACGACAACCCCAATATTTCGCTGCGGCTGTTCCAGGAAACGGAGCCGATCGGGGAGATCCGCATCGAGGGCATCCCGCCCGAAGGCGGCCGCGGGTCGCTGGTCGACCTGACGGTCGAGGTCACTGCTAAGAACCAGATTCGCGGCATGGCGGCGATCCGTACCCGCGACGGCCGGATCGTCGCCGATCAGCGCATCAGCGTCCGCCTCGAGATGCCCGAAGTGCCCTCCGCTGCCGACCTGGCCGACGAGCTCGGCAACCTGCAACTGCAGTGGCTGCTGAACGAGCAGGGCGGAGTGGACACCACCAACGCCATCGCAGAGACCGTTGCCACACAGTTCGCCGCGGCGGCGCGCGTGCTCGACCAGCAGCCCGTGGACCGGCAGGAGCTGCATGCCGCGCTGCGGCGGCTCCGCCTGCTCGTGAATCCGCCGGACGACGACATGCGGCCCACGCGGCGCGAGTACCTGGAGTGCGTGGAGCAGTGCCGCGCCGCGCTGCGCGAGACGGTCGAGAAGGCCGAGGCCGTGGCGGCCGAGACCGACGAGCCGGTGCCCGACGAGCGCAAGGCGGCCCACGCGGCCGAGTTGAAGGCGCGCGCTGAGCGCTACCTGGAGATGGTCGGGCGCCTGGAGCAGGAGGGCCTCAAGGCCCACGGCGCGCGGGACCGGCGCATGCTGGCGCGCCTGCACGACCAGCTCACCGACATCGAGGCCACCGTCCGCGACCGCAGCCGCCCCTTGGAGGCGCCGCCCAACTTCATCGGCAAGTTCATGGGCATCATGGAGATCATGCGCCTGCGCGACCGGCTCAACGACGCGGTGCGCCACCTGAGCCAGCGCGAGCATGTCCACCTGGAGGACTGGAGCGAGACCGTCAGCCGCCTCGAGGCCGGGCGGGACGCCGCGATGCGGGAAGTCGAGGCCATCGACGACGAGCTGACCGGCGAGCAGACCATGGCCCAGGTGCGTAGGCTTCACAGCCGCATCCTCAACGCGCTCGAGCGGGACATCGATCTGCTGGGGCAGGACGCCAGCCGCGTCTGAATTCGGGAGCCAACCCATGTCGCACATCACCGTGCTGAAGACCGAGATCCGCGAGCTCTCCACCGTCGAGGCGGCCCTGCGCCGCCTGGGCTACCCTTCCGAGCGCGACACCACCATCCCGGACTACTATGGGCACCAGGTCCACGTCGACCTGGCCGTCCACTTGCCGGGCCAGCGGGCCGTGGGGTTCAACTGCAACCCAACCACCGGCCTTTTGGAGCTGACCGGTGACTGGTGGGGAGGGACGATACGGCCCGAGGAGTTGATGTCCGACCTGACGCGTAACTACGCCCGGGAGCAGGTGCTCGACAGCCTCGAAGCCCAGGGCGTGGATCTGTCGCGGGTCAAAGAGACGGAGCTGGACGACGGCACGGTGATCTTCGAGCTGCCTCTCGAAGAGGACCAGATGGAGGCCTTGCTGGCCTGAAGCCAGACCGCCCGGGAGACGCCCATGCCTGGCAGACTCATCGTCCGCGTTACGCCGGACCAGCGGGTGGAGGTGCAGGTGGAAGGCCTGGCTGCCCCGGATGCCCCGCGTGCTCGGGGCGAGAAGCTCTGCGAGCTCGTCACCCGGCGCCTGGAGCAGGCCCTCGGCGCCGTAGAGAGCCGCGACTACGAGGCCGAGGCCTGGCAACCCGTGGAGGTCCAGGAGGACCAGGCGCTCGGGCAGGAGGGGGGCTAGCCATGCCCGTGTCGGCGATGCTGGAGCGCAAAGAGCCGCTGATCTACGTCGTCTCGGCCGAGGAGAGCCGAGTTGAGGCGGCGATCCTGCGGCATTGCGAACAGCCGCCCGCCCGCCCGCTCTATCGCTGGAGCAGCACCCGCGGCCTCGAGAAGTTGCAGTCCGGCGTGGTGGAGCAGGTATCGCTCCCGGCAGATGACGCCCGGCAACCGGCCCAGGCGCCCTTGGTCGCGGTGCTCAACTACATCGTCCACGACTGCCCCGACGACACCATCTTCCTGCTGAAGGACGTTCATCCTTACCTGCGCGGCGGCGGCGCCACGTTCAGCGCCATCTCGGTCGCCACCATCCGCGCGCTCCGCGACGCCTTTTACGAGTTGCGGGCGCTCGGCCGGCAGTGCAAACTGGTGCTCCTTTCACCCGAGTTGGTGGTCCCTCCCGACCTGGAGAAGGAGCTGCGCATCGTCGATTTCGCCCTGCCGACGCGCGAGGAGCTGCTACCGGTGGTGCGGCAAGCCTTGCGCCGCGCCGCCCTGATTGCCCAGAAGGACCGTGGTTTTGTCCACGAAGTGCCCGACGCCGGAGCCTTCGAGCAGGCCATCGTCAACGCCGCCGTGGGTCTGACCTGCGTCGAGGTCGAATACGTGCTGGAGAACCTGCTGTACGTCGAGCGCCGCCTGACGTCCGCCGCGCCACGGCAGATGGTGCGCGAGAAGCAGCAGATCATCCGCAAGAGCGGTGCGCTGGAGTTCATCCCGGCCGAAGACCTCGAGCAACTGCGCGTCGGCGGGCTCACCACGCTGCTCCATTGGCTGCGGCAACGGAAGCACGTGTTCGACCACCGCGAGCGGGCCAGCCGTGACTACGGCATCGACCAGGTCCCCCGCGGGGTCCTGCTGGTCGGCATCTCAGGCTGCGGTAAGAGCCTGGTGTGCAAATCCATCGCCCAGGAATGGGGCTGCCCGCTGCTGCGCCTCGACGTGGGGGCCATCTTCGACCGCTGGGTCGGCGCGTCCGAGGAGCGGATCCGGAAGGCTCTGACGGTGGCCGAGTCGGTGGCGCCGTGTATCCTCTGGGTGGACGAGATCGAGAAGGGCTTCCATGCAGGCGCCGGCGGCGACGGGGGCACCAGCTCGCGCGTGCTGGCCACTTTCCTGGTGTGGATGCAGGAGAAGCGGGCCCCGGTGTTCGTCGCCGCCACGGCCAACGACATCACTCTCCTGCCGCCCGAGCTGCTGCGCTCGGGCCGCTTCGACAACCGCTTCTTCGTGGGCTGCCCGGGCGACCAGGCGCGCGGCGAGATCCTTGACATCCATCTGGCCGCACGGCGCCTCGATCCGGGCGCGTTTGACCGCGAGCGGTTGGTGGGCCTGAGCCGCGGCTTCACCGGCGCCGAGATCGAACAGGCCGTGCTGGACAGCGCGTACGATGCGTTCTACGAGGACCGGCGCGCCGACACCGCGGACGTGGTGCGCAATCTGGGTCGCAGCCGGCCGTTGGTGGCCAGCCTGGGGCCGCAGATGGCCCGCATCCTCGAGATGCTCGAGACCGGGCGCATCGAGCTGGCGGACACCGACACGGTGCCCGTCAAGGAGCTCCTGACGACGCCGGCGGGGCGCGGCGGCTAGCCCGGCGAGGAGCTGTTGCCATGGCCGGCGAGTTGGTCCTGCAACCGGGCGAGCACCGTCAGCTCCGTGCCCACGGCGAGGCGCAGCGGTGGGAGAGCGACAACCCGCGGGTGGCCACGGTAACGGACGAGGACCTGGTCGCCGGCACGCACGGCGGGCTCGTGACGGCCGTCCGGGCCGGCCAGGCGCGCATCACCGCGGTCGATTTCGACGGGCGGAACGCAATCGAGCTGGCCGTGACGGTCGCCGGCGCCGCGCCGCTGGCCCTCGCGGCGGGCGCCCGAGCCGTCCTGCCCGGCGATCCGGCCGCGGGCTGGACCACGGAGCAGACGCAGGTGGTCCGCCTGGAGCCGGGCGGCCAGGTGGTCGGGCTCGGCCCGGGGGTGGCGCGGGTTCGCGACGCCGCCGGCTCGGCCGAGCACGAGGTGCGGGTCAGCGGCGCGCTGGAGCTCGGCGTGGGCCAGCGCCTGGCTTTGGCGGAGCGTTTCGGCCTGGCGGTGAACTCGTGGCGCGCCGGCTCTCCGGCGGCGGAGATCGACTCGCACGGAGTGCTGACCGCGGGCGACCGGGCCCGCGCGCTGGATGTATCGGCCACGCTGGCGTCCGGCGAGGTGTTCACCTTCGAGGTGCGCATCCGGGCTGCCGCGGCCGCGCCGGAGCCGGTGGCCACGACGGAGGTGCGGGTGCCGCCGGTAACGCTGCCCCCGGACCCGCCACGGTCGGAACCGAGGGCGGCGGCGGCCGAGGAGGTGGCGCGCCACCTCGCGCAGGCCCGGGCCTGCGCCGAGCAGGGGCAGTGGGAGCCGTCCGGCGGCCACCTCACCGCCGCGACCGTGGCGGCCGCCGGCAACCCGGAGCTGGAGGCCCGGGTGCAAGCGACGCGCGCCGAGCTGCGGCAGGCGTCGGCCGGGCCGGGCGTCACCGAACTGTTGGACGCGCTGCTGGCGCACGATTTCGCCGGCGCGCGCGAGCGGGCTCGCGCCGCGCGGGTGCCGCCCGGGCAGCGGGAGGGGCTGGCCGCGGCGGCCGATCTGATCGCGCCCGTGGAACGCCTCACCCAGGGCAGCCTGAGCCCCGGGGACGA
>JACPDV010000190.1 GCA_016183835.1 Armatimonadota bacterium | reverse complement strand
GGGGTGAGGGCCGTCGACGCCGCGCGGAAACGCCCTCACCCGGCCGCGGACGGCCGACCTCTCCCGGTGGGAGAGGTGCCGAACCGACGTTCCAAGACACCCTCTTAGCTGAGGAGGCAGGTGGCGAGCCACCTCAAGGTCGAGTGGGTAGATAGAGCACTGTGTAGACTGCTCAACGTGCCTGACGACGTCTTCGAGGCTGACGGCGAATCGCTGTTTGCGGTAGAGGTAGGAGATCTCGGCCAAGACAATGCTGGGGATAGCAATCCGTGCGGTCGCATCGTCGAACGCGGCGGCAGCTTTGTCGCTCAGTCGGACGTCGTTCGCCAGCAACCAGATGAGTGGGTGGGTGTCGGTGACGTACTGCACGTGTGGGCCTAGTAGATGGTTTCGCCTTCCCACTCGAAGTGGTACTTCGCGGCCTGCAGCTCCTCGTCGCTGAGGGGCACCAGGTGGGAGTAGATCCCCCTGAGCGAGCCGAGGGTGAGCACGGGGCGCCCAGCCAACCTCCGTTCCAACTCCTTGCGCAAGTCGGCGGCCTCGACTTCGAGGCGTGTTACCCGCTCAAGCAGCTCGTGGTCCGTCATCCCGCTCACCTCAGCCACGGCGTTCGTTGCGCCGACCGTATCTTACCCCGCCACGAACCCATCATACACCCGGAGCCAGTCCTCGTCCCCCGCCACCACTGCCAGCCGCGCCGTCACCGTCCGCTCCGTTCCCGGCAGCAGATCAACCCCGAACAGGCACAGGTAGAGCGGGTTCTGGCTCACGAACGGATCGTCCATGTTGGTCGACGAGTAGCCGGTCACCGTGGCGAAGCAGTCGTCCGGACGGGCCATCAGCAGCGCCTGCACCCGCCGGTCGGGATCCGTCTGGGAGACCAGCGGCCGGGCATAGTAGCGCTGCGGATTCCACTGGTAGAGCGCCCAGATGCGGTTCCACCGGCCATCCACGCTGCGCGGCGAGACGTGCTGGTCGCGGGGGAAGACCAGCCCGGTGCCGAGGAACACGTCGTTGGCCACCGGGGCGATCCACTCGTCCGCGCCCCCGTGCGGCGAATACTCGCAGCCCTGCACGTAGGCGTGCGGCTGCCAGCCGGGCGGGTAGTAGTTGCTGAGGAACAGCTCGAACGCCGGGTAGACCCAGTCGCTCTTGAGGTGGATCGTCAGGTCGATGGCGTTCGGCTCGACGAACGTGTAGCGGGCGGTCAGCTCGGCGCGGAACTCGGCCGAGGGCCGGAACCGCACCATCACGCTGTTGCCCTCCCGCTCAGAGGTCCGCTCCAGCGTGCGCGCCTGGCCCATGCACAGGTTGGTGCTGAACAGAAGGAACATGTTCAGCACGTCGTAGCTGGGGTGGACCACCTCCAGCCCGGTGGGCTTGTGGACGAGGGTCTTGACGCCGTGGCGCTGCCCCGTGGGGAGCAGGAAGCCGCGCAGCTCGTCGGTCTCGAAGTCCCAGCCTTCGCGGGCGGGGTCGTACTGCAGTCGCATCGCAGGCTCCTCTCGCGGCACCGTTGCGGCGGACTGGGAGAAGAGATCAACAGATGACGCAGATGAACGCAGATACGGAGTGATGCGGAGAGTGGGTGGATAGCAGCGCCACCGGCGGCCGCGCCCGTACTCTCCCATCATCTGCGCTCATCTGCGTCATCTGTTGATTCCATCCTGTCCTGTCCTGGCCGGCATCTCCAGCTAGAACGCCGAATGGTAGATCCGCTCCACCAGCTCCATGGTCCGGGCCGCGTCGCCGAAGTGCGTCAGCGGCAGCTCCCGGGCCTGGATGCTGTCGATGAAGTGCCGGTTCTCCTGGAAGAACCCGAAGGTCTTGTGCTTCGCGTCGCTCCCGGCCACCTGCTCGGCGGTCAGGTAGACCGGCTCGTTCTGGTTGTCGGCCCAGATCCGGGCATCCACCTCGAACTCGGTGAAGCACGAGATCCCCTTGGCATGGAACTCGGCGTGGTGGAATCGCTTGCCGGCGGTCCAGTGCGCCAGCAAGATGCCGCAGGCGCCGTTGTCGAACTCCATCAGCACGTTCCACGAGTTGGCGTAGTCCTCGCCGCCCGTTCGGCGCACCGACGACTGAAGGTGCTTCACCTCGCCGCACAGCCCGCGGAGCAGGTCCAGCGCATGGATGGCGTCGCAGGTGAGGATGTCCACCACGCCGTTGTAGTACTCGCCGGCGAAGTGGTTCTTGTAGAAGGTCACCGCCGCCTGCTCGATGGGCCCGCGCTCCTCGACCCGCCGCCGGCATGCGGTGACCAGCGGGGTGAAGCGCCGGTTGAAGCCGCACATCGTCAGGCAGCCGTGCGCCTCGGCCTTCTTCGCCAGATTGCGAATCTGGGTCACGGTCAGCGCGGGCGGCTTCTCGATGAAGACGTGCTTGCCGTGCTCCAGGGCGTAGGCCGCGGGCTCGAACAGGTGCTGCGGCGGCATCAGCACGTAGACCGCCTCGGGGTCCTGCTCCGCGATCATCTTCTGGTAGTCGCTGTAGGTGTTGGCGATGCCGAACTTGGCGGCGGTGGCGGCGAGCTTCGAACTTGGCGGCGGTGGATGCGAGCTTGTCGGGCACGAGGTCGCAGAGGCCGACCAGCTCCACGTCGTCGAACTCGACGAGCGAGGGGTAGTGGACGAAGTTGGCCATTCCACCGGCACCGATCAGGGCGACACGAGTCTTGCTCACAGGAGGCTCCTTGGTTCAGAAAGGCATCGCGGCGACGGCGCCGTTCATCTTCGCCGAGGCCATCGCCGCGTCCATGAAGGCGCTGATCTCGAGGGTCTGCTGGAAGGGGAACGGGGTCTCGCCGGTGGCGAAGAAGTGGACCACGTGCCGGAGCAGGTTGCGGTAGATGGTGCCGGTGCCCACGTCGACGGTGTGCACGCCGGCGCCCTCGCCGCGGGCCGTGGCGCGGAAGCCGTAGGCCCAGGGCCCGTTGTGCAGCCCGCGGACGGTGCCGATCCGGCCGTCGGCCCAGTGGCCCACGGCGAGCTCCTGGTCCGGGAGGCTGAGGCAGCTCACGCTGAGGCAGCCGGCGCCCATCAGGGCAAAGAGAATCTCCACGCCGTGGATGCCGTAGTGCAGCATGCCGGGATTGGCCCAGTGCAGCGGCGAGGGGCCGATCACGTCGACGCCGGTGATGTCGGGGTGCGCGGCAACGTAGTCGGTGACTTCCTCGGCGAAGCGGAGCGAGGAGCACGAGAAGACCTGCGTGTTGCCGGCCTGGGCCAGCTCGCCGATCCGCCTGGCTTGCTCGTAGGTGCCGGCGAAGGGCTTGTCGATCCAGCAGCGCTTGCCGGCGGCGAGGAACGGCCGGGCCAGGTCGAGGTGCCGCCAGCCTTCGTTGGCCTCGACGCAGACGCCGTCGACGAGCGGCACCAGGTCGTCGAGGGTGTCGACCAGCTCGCAGCCGAACTCGTCGCGGAGCTGCACGGCGTAGGCTTCCACTTCGGCCGGGGTGCGCACATTAGACTCGCCGCGCCAGGCGTGGGTGGTGAGCGCGCCATCGACCCATTGGTCTTCGGCCACCCCCTTGTGGTGAAGGCGCTGGGAGAACGCGATCACGTGGGAGGTGTCTAGATTCACGAGGCCAACCTTCAACATCGAGCACTCCTTGTGGGACACACGTGCCGCGGGAGGCTTCGCCGCGGACCAGGGAATCCTCTGCCGAGGGGAGCGGCTCCGCGGGGGTGGCTCGGGTTGCCCTTGCGGGGGCGCTATGCTATAGTGGGCGAGCGGTTCGAGGGTGGATCTTCCCGGCCAAGGAGTCGGTCCTGTGAGCGGATTCGGTGCGCGCCTGACCGGCCTGCTGTTGTGCTGCGCCCTGCTCGCCGGTCCCCAGCGGCCGGCTTCCGGCGCGCTGGTGCTGGGTGAGCCCAGGCTGCTGCTCGATCAGCCCGGCCGGGTGGAGCGGCCGGCGATACGGGGCGGCGTCGAGAACCTGTTCGCCCTGGACCTGTCCGGCGGCGAGCCGGTGGCCCTCACCGCCGAGACCCGGCCGGAAGTGCAGTTCGCCGGCGTGCGCTGGTCGCCCAACGGCGATTTCCTGGTCTACACCAGCAACAAGGGCACGAGTGGCAGCTTCGACCTGTGGGTCATCTCCGCCGACGGCAAGCACGACGAGCCGCTGACCACCGAGCCTTCCCTCGACTGGATGCCCGCCTGGAGCCCCGACGGGCAGCACATCGCCTTCGTCAGCGACCGGCAGAACGGCGACGCCCTCTGGCTGATCGGCGTCGACGGCAGCGGCCTGCGCAAGCTCGCCGAGCTGGCCTACGAGCCGGCCCTCAGCCCCGACGGCCAGCTCCTCGCCGCCCACCACATCGCCGGGGGGAACGACGGCATCTACCTCTTCGACCTGTCCGGCGACCGGGCGCCGCGGCTGGTGCTCGACCAGGGGCGCATGCCCACCTGGAGCGACGACGGGCGCTACCTGATCGCCGTGCGCAACGAGCCCGCCGGCGACCGCCTCTGGGTGGCCGACCTGCAGTCGGACACCACGAGCGCGCTGGGGCCCACCCTCGACGGGCTCTCCTGGCCGAGCTGGGGCGCCGAGGGGCCGCAACTGGCCTACGAACGGCGGCTCGAGGGGCGCAAGCAGATCTACGTGGTGCCGGTGATCGAGAGCCGGCCGGTGGCCGTGGTGCAGGAGCCGCTGAGCGGCACTGCGGTGCGCGGCAACGTGGTCGTCCGGGCCACCATCGGTGCCGAGGGGAGCCGGGTCGCGACCTGGCGGCTGGAGGCCGGCTCGGGCGTCAGCCCCGCCGGCTGGAGCCTGGTGGCCGAGGGTACCGGCAACGTGGACGGTGAGCTGGCGCGCTGGCACACCGGCGGGCTGGAGGGGCTCTACACCCTCCGCCTCACCGCCGTCACCGACACCGGCGACACCACCGTCAGCGCCGTCACCGTGACCATCTTCGGGCAGTACGGGGTGCGTTGGGAGGCCAACGACATCCCCGCCACCATGATCGCCGGCCGCGCCTACCCGGTGGAGCTCCGGCTCACCAACACCGGCACCATGACCTGGCGCAACGACGGGCAGTTCCCGGTGGAGGGCAACTACCAGTGGGTCGATGAGAACGGCCGCGTGGTGGTGCCGGAGGGCCGTGCGTCGCGGTTCGATGCGGCGGTCGGGGCGGAGGAGAAAGCAGTGCTCAAGGGCGTCGTGGTGGCGCCGCCGAGCCCCGGCAACTATACCCTCCGCTACGATCTCCGACAAGCGCAGCAGGTCTGGTTCGGTGAGCAGGGCGCCCAGCCGCTGGAGGTGCCGGTCACGGTGGTGGTGGAGTACGGCGCCGGGATCGATGCCCCGGCCGTGCCGAGCGTGATGGTGCCGGGCCAGATCTACACCGTCGAGGTGCGGCTGGCCAACCTGGGCGCGTCGGTCTGGCCGGGTCTCGACGGCGCCGCGGCGAAGCCCGGGACGATGAGCGTGACCTACCTCTGGCGCAACGCCGACGGCGGGGTGGTCGACCTCGAGCCGCTGGCCACGCCGCTGCCCGGGGCCGTCGCCGCCGGCGGGACCGCGGTCCTCAACGCGCGCGTGCAAGCCCCCTCGGTGGCCGGCCGGTACCGGCTGTCGATCGACCTGCGCGACGGGCAGGGGCTGCTCAGAGGGCGCACCGGCGCTATTCTGCCGGGGATCGACGTGGTCGTCTCCGCGCCCTACGCCGTGGAGTTCGGCGAGCACAACACGCCGGGGCGGATGTTCCCCGGCGACATCCTGCGCGTCAACCTGCAGTGCCGCAACACGGGCTCGGTGAAGTGGCGGGCGGAGAGCGCCACGCCGGTGACCCTGGGCTACCAGTGGCTCAACCGCGAGGGCAAGGCGGTGCCGGGCGGCGACCTCAGCACCAGCCTGCCCTACGACGTGCTCCCGGGGATGACCGCGGCCGTCACCGCGCGCGTGCAGACGCCCGGCGAGCCGGGCGAGTACACCCTGGTGTGGGACCTGATGCAGCCGGGCGGGCGGCGGTTCGAGGAGCTGGGCAGCCAGCCGCTGCGCGTGCCGGTGATGGTCGGCTCGCGGACGCACAGCGTGACCTGGCAGCAGATCCACCACCCGGTGGAGATGGTGGTCGGCTCGCTCTACACCGTGGAGCTGCGGCTGACCAACAACGGCGCCATGACGTGGCAGCCCGAAGGGCCGGACGGCGTCCGGCTGGGCTACCACTGGGTCAAGCCCGACGGCGAGGAGCTGACCCGCGCGCCGCTCTTCACGCCGCTCGAGAAGCCGGTCAACCAGGGCGAGAACGTCCGCGTCGCGGCGCGCGTGCAGGCGCCCGACCGGCCCGGCGACTACATGCTCCGCTGGGACCTCTATCAGGGCGGCTACGACTACTTCAGCCAGCGCGGCGCCGCCACCCTCGACATCCCGGTCAAGGTGCAGGTGATCTACGGCGCGCAATACGTCAGCCACGACACGCCGGTGCGGCTGGTGGCGGGCACGCGCTACGCGGTCAACCTGCGGCTCCGCAACCTGGGCACCGTGCCGTGGGAGAGCCACGGCACCGTGCCGGTGGTGCTCAGCTACCGCTGGTACGGCGCCACCGGTGAAGAGGTGCCGCAGCCCAAGCCGACCCGCACCGACCTGCCGCGCACCGTGCAGCCGGGCGCCAGCGCGGACGTGCTGGCCTACCTCGACGCGCCTCAACAGCCGGGGCGCTACGACCTGGAGTGGGACCTGCTCTTCGCCGGGGCCTTCTGGTTCAGCGAGAAGGGCGTGCAGCCGCTGCGGGTGTCGGTCGTCGTGGAGTGATGCGTACGGCGCTCGCGGTCGCGCTGCTCGTGGCGGGACTGCTGCTGGTGACCATCCGCGGCGTCCTGGGTGGCGGGCCGGACGAAGAGGCGGTCTTCGTGATGACCGAGTCCCTGGCACGCGACCGGGACCTCGTCTTCTCCCCCGCCGAGCTGGCCGAGCTGAGCGCCCACGCCACCATCTGGCAGGACGCCGTGCGACCCTCGCGCGACGGGCGGTACACCGCGGTCTACGGGCCGGGCCAGGCGCTCGCCGCGCTGCCGTTCTACCTCCTCGCCCGGCTGCAGAGCCCTGAGCGCGACGTGGCAGTGCGCTGGGCTTGCGGACTGAACCCAGTGGTCACCGCGCTGACGGCCGGGCTGCTCTGCCTCTGGCTGCTCCAGCTCGGGTTCTCGCGCGGCGTGGCGACTGCGGGCG
>JACPDV010000096.1 GCA_016183835.1 Armatimonadota bacterium | reverse complement strand
GCGCTGGACAACCACTCGGGGTGGCTGCTTAGGGCCGTTGAGGGCGGGCCGGACACTGGCGGACAAGCCGCCAGTGGCACACCATGTCGCCGGAATCGGTGTCTCCACCACCGCCACAGTAACAATGACACAGGCTGAGCCTGCGCAGCGGGGGAGGGACGGGGTGGGGGCCGGCCGCCGAGGCGTGACGCGACCCTGATCCGGCCCCCCTCCCGGCCTCCCCCCGCCGCGCAGGGGGAGGAGCCATCAGCCACAACGGGAGGCGGGGAGAGGGACGTGCGCCGCCTTGGCCAATCCCCGCGTTCGGAAGGACGAAGCGATGGCGAGCAACGAGCCGTTGGACCAGCGGATGTACGTCCGCCTCTCGGGTGGCCGCCAGCCAGCGATACACGGCGTTCTCGCACCTGGTGGGAGCGGTGCTCTTGCTGGTGGCCTGGCTGGTGCCGCCGGACACCTCCGGCGGTGTGGGCGGCGGGCGCGCCTTCTCCACACTCTGGGTGGTGATGTTCCTCTACGCGCTGACCTACATGCCCACCATCGCCACCACCAACGCCATCGCCTTCAAGCACATGCGCAGCTCGGAGCGGTTCGGCAGCATCCGCGTGTGGGGCACACTCGGCTGGATCTTCATCCAGTTCGTGGTCGGCGGCTACCTCAAGGGGCTGGCGACCAAGGACCCGACGGCCAGCCACGCCGGCGACTGCCTCCTCATTGGCGCCATCGTCGCCGTGTTGATGGGGCTCTACAGCTTCAGCCTGCCCGACACGCCGCCGGTACGGCAGGCCAAGAACCCGTACGCGTTCCTCGAAGCGTTCGAGCTCACCCGCAATCGCAACTTCATGCTCCTCCTGGTGGTCTCGTTTGTGGTGGCCATCGAGCTGCCGTGGTACTACAACCTGACGCCCATCTTCTTCCAACAGGCACCGACGCCGCAGGTCGCCGGCGATGCCTGGCTGAAGCAGGCGCAGGAGGCCGCCGGCAAGGCGGGCATCGCGGCGCCCGACCAGGCGTCCCTCGAGGTCACCGACGACCGCCCCGGGCTCGGCGGGCTAGGACTCGACGAAGGTGGCACGCAGCTCGCCACCACCATCGGCCAGATCGCCGAGATCAGCATGATGTGCCTCCTGGCCTTCATGCTTACCCGCGCCGGCATGCGCTGGACGGTGTTCCTCGGCATCCTGGCCTGGCCGCTGCGCTACCTGGCCTTCTCCATCGGCCAGCCGACCTGGCTCGTCCTGGCGTCGCAGGCGCTCCACGGCATTGCGTTCACGTTCTTCTTCGCGGCCGGCATGGTGGCGGCGGAGCGGCTGGCGCCCAAGGACATCCGCAACAGTGCGCAGTCACTGATGGTCTTTGCCACGAGCGGCTGCGGCATGTTGGTGGGGCACTTTCTGTCGGGCAAGATCCACGATCTCAACGCGGTGCGGGTGCTGGGTCCCTGGCCGGCCGAGGGTAAGGAGTTGCTCGGCGCTCAGTTCCTGCACAACTGGCCCGGCGTCTTCCTGCTGCCCATCATCGTCACCACCATCGCGGCGGTGGTGTTCGTGGCGCTGTTCAACGAGAAGCAGTACCAGGAAGACGTCCGCGCCATCGCCGCGGCCGAGCAACCGGGCCAGGAGACCCAGGCCGACGGCTGAGAGGGCTACCGCTCCTGCCGCGCTACTCCTCGTACTCAAAGAGCGCCATCTGGTCGCGATCCGGCTCTTCCCGCCCGGTCGCCTGCGCCAGGAGCTGCTGGTGCGTCAGCCCGCGGAACCGCTCCGGCCGCCAGAGCATCAGGTCCGCCGGGTCGTGCTCCCGGTGCCGCCGCTCCGCCGCCGCGCGGAAGCGCACCGCGTAGCAGTACACGCACCCCATCGGACAGGAGTCGTAGGCCCCGATGTCCACGCTCTGGTAGCAGCCGCACGCCTCCCGGTGCGCGTGCTTGGGCACCAGCAGCTCGCGACCGGCCACCCGCGACAGGCGCCCCGGGTCCACGCAGGCCGCGTCTTGCAGCCCGGCGCGCAACAGCGCCCGCTGCGCGCACACCGCCAACCGCAAGCCGTGCTCGGCCGCCACCGCCGACAGCTCGAGCAGAAAGTCGCTCTTCCAGGACGCGGGCGGATCTTCGTGCGCAAAACCGTGCGCCAGGCCCGCCTTCTTCAGGTTGGACACCGTCTTGCGGTACATCTGCGCGAACGACACCACCACCTCGTCGGTGGCCCCCTCGATCTGCCGGCAGAGCAGGCGGAAGTGCTGTCGGTGGTGCGCCGCCGGGGTCAGATCGGTGATCACGATGGGGTCGTAGCGCCACACCAACGCGTGCGGGCCGAAGCGCTCGCGGAGCTCGTGGCAGAGCGCGATCGCCCGCGTCGCCAGCGGCGTTCGCTCCTCCAGCGCTCGGGTGTAGCCGGTGATGGAATACTGCACCACGAACGGCAGCCCATCGGTCTGCAGCCGGTAGAGGGTGCCGATGAACGGCGCCACGTTGCGGGTCCAGAACACGTAGCCGGCGACCTCGGCCGCGCGCAGCGGCACGTAGTGCAGCCCCTTGCCGAAGGGATCGGCCACGAGGCAGAACCCCGTGCGATAGCGCCGCTCGAACCACGGGGCGTAGAAGCTCGGGATGTCCGTGCGGTAGCTCGCCGAGACGATCATCCGGGATGCCTCGCGGTCGCGTTGGCTCGCCGTTCGCCCCACCCCCGGACGATCCTGCCGGCACAAGATCGCCGCGTCCGGGAGGGTCCGGCGGGCGGACCGCCAACACCGCTCCTGACCATGTGACCATCCACCGAGGAGATCGCCGATGACGTCGCGCGAGCGCTTTCTAGCCTGTTACCGCTTCGAGCCCGTGGACCATGTGCCGGACGAGGAGTTCGGCTACTGGGACAACACCTTCAAGGTCTGGCACGCGCAGGGCCTGCCCACCTGGGTCAACAACAACGGGCTGGGCGACCACTACTTCGGCTTCGAGCCGCGCGGCGGCGTGCCCGTGGGGCCGGGGCTGTCCCCGGGCTTCAAGGCCGAGGTGGTGGAGGAGACCGAGCGCTACCGGATCCTCCGTGACGGCGACGGCGTGCTCCTCAAGCAGTTCACCGACCGCAGCGACTCGATCCCCAAGTACCTGGAGTTCCCCCTCAAGACCCGCCGTGACTGGGAAGAGACCTTCAAGCCGCGCCTCTCGCTCGACCGGCCCTACCCCGAGAGCTGGGACGCGCTGAAAGCACAGTGGCGGGACCGCACCTACCCCCTCGGCATCGGCTGCGGGAGCCTCTACGGCTGGCTGCGCAACTGGATGGGACTCGAGGGCATCTCTATCGCCCTCGGCGAAGACCCCGAGTGGGTGGACGAGATGATGGAGCATCTCTGCCAGCAGACCTGCAACGTGATCGAGCGCGCCGCGGCGGAGGTGGACCTCGACCTGGCCTGGTTCTGGGAGGACATGTCGGCCAACCACGGGCCGCTGATGTCGCCGCGCATGTTCCGGACAATGATGACCCCGCGCTACAAGCGCATCACAGACATCCTGCGCGCGGGCGGCGTGGAGGTGTTCATCGTCGACAGTGACGGCAACATCAACGAGCTGGTGGAGCCGTGGCTGGAGGGCGGAGTGAACTGCATGTTCCCGCTCGAGATGAACGGCCGCAGCGACCCGGTGGCCCTGCGGGCGAAGTACGGCCGGCGGGTGCTGCTCAAGGGCGGGGTGGACAAGATTGCGCTGGGCCGCGGGCGGGCGGCCATCGACGCGGAGCTCGAGCGGCTGGCGCCGGTGGTGGCGGCGGGCGGCTACGTGCCGCACGTGGACCACCGCGTGCCGCCGAACGTGATGTACGAGGACTACCTCTACTACCTGCGGCGCAAGCGGGAGGTCTTCGGCATCCCCGAGCCGGAGCTGGGCAAGCCGCCGGCCTGAGGCGCCGGCGCGCGGGGCATGTACAGGAAGCGCGGGTGGACGTAGTTGCCCATCACCGGCGTGAAGGCCTCGGTGGTGAGATTGCCGTCCACCAGCACGTAGTTGTCGTGCAGCTCGGGCGAGCCGCCGGGGAACTGGTCCGGCTCGTCCAGCACCACCGCACCGAAGCGGTGGGCCCGCAGCGCCCCGAGCACCGACCCGCGCAGCATCCCGATGACGGCGTCCTCACCGCGCGCGTTCAGCACATCGTCCATGGCCGTCGCGTTGGCGCAAGTGGGCTTGCCCGCCATCGCTGCGTACCACGAGTGGCTCGGCACGAACACGTCGCCCGGCGTGGCGGCCAGGAGGCGCACGAAGCGTTCGCCCTGCCAGCGCGCCTCGTGGCTGGGGCGGAAGGTGCGCGGGTTGTAGTAGAGGGCGCCCAACTGGATCAGCACCGCCACCGCCACCGCGGTGCCGATGGCCTCGTTGCGCCCGGCCCGGCGGATGGCCAGGCCGACCCCTGCGGCGAAGTACACGGCGATCACGCCGTAGGCCAGCATCACCGTGTTGGGCGCGCCGCCGAGCTTGGAGCGCGCCGCCCACGACGCGGCCACCGCCGCGGCGGCCAGCAGCCGGTCGAGCCACGCCTCGCCGCGGTCGCGGTGATCGCCGGCCAGCAGCCAGTACATGGCGAAGGCGCACGCCACGCCCGCGTGCCCGCACAGGTCCGTCACCCAGAAGGTGGTGATCTGTGTGTCGATCAGGGGATGCATGCGGGGCAGGTGCCAGAGGTAGTAGCCGAACCACCCGTCCGTGCAGTGGTTCATCCAGAGCGTGATGGCCACGATGGCCGCCGGCACCGACACGGGGAACACCCAGCGGGCGAGGCCGCGGCGGAAGACGAGGCACCAGGCTGCCAGCGCGGCGGCCACCAGGACGGTATTCTGCTTCGCCATCACGGTGAGGACCATGAGCAGCGGGGCCAGGCCGGAGTGTGCCCAGGCGGCCTCGGCCCGGAAGGCGGCCACGGTGGACAGCAGCAGGAACACAGCCAGGGCATCCACCCGTGCGGCGTCGGGGAAGCCCGAGACGACACCGTATGTGGCATAGAGGAAGATGGCCGCCACCAGGCCCCGCGGGAGCGACCGCGGGGCGCGCGAACCCGCCAGCCACACCGCCAGGGTCGCCCCGCCGAGCGTAGACAGCACCGAGACCATGCGCAGGGGCCCGTAGCCCAGCCCGCCGAGGCGCACCGCCACGACCCCCACGTAGTAGTAGAGCGGCGCATAGATGGAGGGCACATAGTCCACCGAGGGCGCCACGTAGAGCGGCTGGCCCTGCAACAGGCGCTGCACCGTCACCACGCGCTGGCTCTCCATCCACTCCAGCTCGTAGGGGTAGCGGAGGTGGACGTGCAGCGCCAGCCAGAAGTACGTGTAGCAGTACCAGCCACCGGCCACGGCCACGAGGGACCAGGCCAGGACGTGCAGGCGCCGAGCCGCCGAGTCGGACGATTCTGCCATGTGCCGCTCCACTGCCAGGGAGCCCGGGCAGCCCCCTCGGTGAGCCGCCCCATGATGGCATCCCGCGGGCCGGGCGTCAAAGCCGGCGCCGGCGTCCTGCGCCGCCGCGGCGGCGTCCGGATCGGCCCGTTTTGGGAGAATCGTGCTGTCGTTTTCACTGGAGTGGAATCTTCTGGATTGTTGGAGGAGTCGCTGGCGGGTTGTGCGATAATGCCACGGCCGGCGGTTGGGCGTGCCTCCGTGAGAGGCCGCGAGCGGCCGAGACGGTTGGTACGATTGGCCTGGTGCCAAAGGAGACAGATCCATGGCTGACTTCGCCGCGCTGCAGCAGGCGGTGATCAACGGGAAACGCGACGAAGCGGTGCGCCTCACGCAGGAGGCCCTCGATGGGGGAGCCGCAGCCCGCGACGTCCTGATGGATGCACTCGTGACCGCCATGTTGGAGGTCGCCGAGCGGTTCAAGCGGAACGAGTACTACATCCCCGAAGTGCTCATCAGCGATCGCGCCTACAAGGCAGCCAAGGCGCTGATTGACCCGCTGCTCAAGCAGGGCGACTTCACGCCCATCGCCACGGTGGCCATCGGCACCGTGCAGGGCGACCTGCATGACATCGGCAAGAACATGGTGGCCCTCATGCTCGGCAGCGCCGGGTTCAAGATCGTCGACCTGGGCACCGACGTGAGTCCCGACAAGTTCCTCGAAGCGGTGAGCAACGACGGGTGCACGGTGATCGCCCTCTCGGCTCTGCTCACCACCACCATGCCCAGCATCGCCAAGACCATCCAGGCCCTCGGCGAAGCCGGGGTGCGCGGCAAGGTCAAGGTGATCATCGGCGGCGCGCCGGTCACCCAGGCCTACTGCGACGAGATCGGCGCCGACGGCTATTCGCCCGACGCCGGCAGCGCCGTCGACATGCTCAAGGCCCTGGTCGCCTAGCCTTCCGGCTGGCCTTGGCAGCTTGGTTGAAGACCCCTCCCCCGTGGAGAGGACCGAGGCGGGGACGCTCGGCCATCGCGCCCTACGGCGCGATGTGTCCGCAGTCGAACCGGAGTCGGTCGCCCGTGGGCGAGGGGTCTTTGTTTGTCCCCCCAGCCTCACGGCTTGGAGACAAGTCATGCCCGCCACCCAGGTCAAGCCTGCCACCCGTCGCGAACTGCTCTTGGCCGCGCTGCGCCGTGAACCCACCGAGCGCACCCCCTGGCTGCCCTACCTCGGCAGCCATGGCGGCGCCCTGCTCGGCATGTCGGCCGCGGCCTACCTCCGCGACGCCGCCGCCATCGTGCAGGGCGTCGCCGCCGCGGCCGAGGCCTACCGCGCCGATGGCCTGCCCGTGGTGTTCGACCTCCAGATCGAGGCCGAGGCCGCCGGCTGCCGTCTGATGTGGTCCGACGACAACCCGCCCGCCGTGGTCAGCCACCCGCTGGCCGAGGGCGTCGAGCTGGCCGACCTGCCGCTCCCCGGCCCCGAGAGCGGGCGCTTCCCGTTGGTGCGCGAAGCCATCCGCGGTGCGCGCCGCGAGGTGGGTGACCGGGTGGCGCTGTTCGGCCTCGTCACCGGCCCGTTCACCCTCGCGCTCCACCTCCTCGGGCCCGACATCTTCGTCCAGATGTTCGAGGAGCCGGACGACATCGCCGCCCTGATGGACTGGTGCCGCCAGGTCGCCTGCCGCACCGCCGACTGGTACCTCGACTCCGGCTGCGACGTGATCGCCATCGTCGACCCGATGACCTCGCAGGTCTCGCCGCGCCACTTCGAGCAGTTCATCACCGGGCCCGCCACCTGCATCTTCGCCCACCTTCGCGCCCGCGGCGCGCCGAGCGCGTTCTTCGTCTGCGGCGACGCGCAGAAGAACGTGGTCAAGATGGCCGAGACCCGGCCCGACTCGATCTTCGTCGACGAGCAGATCGACCTGAGCTGGGTCGCCGGCATCGCCGCGCAGCACGCCATCGCCTTCGGCGGCAACATCCCGCTCACCACGGTGCTGCTCCACGGTACGCCCGACGACTGCCGCCGCGCCGCGCGGCAGTGTCTCGACCTCGGCGGCTCGCCGGGCTTCATCCTCGCTCCCGGGTGCGACCTGCCCTACGCCACGCCGCCGGCCAACCTCGCGGCCGTGGCGGAGGTGGTCCACGGCGAGCACAGCGGGGAGGTGGCGGCCACCGTGCAGCAGAAGATCGAGGTGGAGCTGCCGGACTACGCGCAGCGTGATACTGTCTACGTCGACATCTTCACCCTGGACTCGGCGGCCTGCGCGCCGTGCCAGTACATGGTGGAGGCGGTGATCGC
>JACPDV010000189.1 GCA_016183835.1 Armatimonadota bacterium | reverse complement strand
TCGCCCCTTTACCTGCTGGGCAAGCTGTTCGACGGCCCGTGGCTGGCGCAGCGGCTGATGCGGCTGGCCGCCCCCGGCTTCGGGCTCTTGACGCTGGCGGCCTGGTGGGGCGCGCTCCGCCGCTTGTTCCGCGAGCGCACCGGCACCGCGCTGTTCGCCACGGCGATGATCGCGCTCTGGCCGCACGCGTTGATGGCCAACAGCCTGGTCAGCAACGACAACGGCGCCAACCTGGCCGGCGCCGTGACCGCACTCTTCCTGGTCAGCCGCCCCGGCGGGCCGTGGAGCCGCCGGGACGCCGTGCTCGGCGGGCTGATCCTCGGCCTGGCGGCGCTGATGAAGGGGCGCTCGTGGTCTGTGGCTGGTGGTACGGCCGCAGCTTCGCCCTCTACGGACAGATCAACTACGTCGCCGGGGGCTACCGCGGCATCCCGCGCGGGATGAGCAACCTGGAGGCGTGGAACGAAGGCATCGTGCAGCAACTGCTGTGGCGCGCGATGAAGGGCGAGTTCCTCAGCATCTGGTGCCAGGTGGGCTGGCTGCCGGACGGCGTGGCGACGGTTGTGTACACGGTGCTGGCGCTCTCTCTGGCCGCCGCGCTGGCCGGCTGGGCGAAGCTGTGGGCCAGGTACCGGCGCGAGGGCCTACCGGTCGACCCACGCCAGGCGCGCGACTTCGCCGCCGTCTTCTTGCCCTTCGCCTGCATCTACCTCTTGCTGCTGTACGTCGCCACGTTTGTGCACATGGGCGTCTACCAGGGCGCGCGGTATGCCCTGTTCGCGCTGGGCGGCTATGTGGCGGTCCTGACCACCGGCTGGCGGGCGCTGCTCCCTGTGCGGGCGCGGGGCTGGGCGGCGGGCGGCATGCTGGCGTTCTTCCTGCTGTTCAACGTGCTGTGCATGGTCAACCTGGTGACGGTGCTCAACCCCACCTACGCGGCCGGCCGCGACTTCTGGAGCCCCATGCCGATCCCGCCGGGCGTCACCGCACGGGCGCCGGCGGGAGGCTACCCCACCTCACCCGCACCGTTGCCTGCACGGGTGGCGTACACCTCGGCGGTCAGCCCGCAGCGTCGCGGATACTCCGCCGCGATCCGCGCCTGCAGCGCCGGCACGGCCGCCTCGTCGCACAGCGCAATGGCGCACCCGCCGAACCCCGCGCCGACCATCCGCGCGCCGTACACCCCGGGCGTGTCCCAGGCCAGCGCCACCACCACGTCCAGCTCGTCGCAGCTCACCTTGTAGTCGTCGCGCAGCGAGACGTGCGACTCCGTGACGAGCTGCCCCAGCCCGCGCAGATCGCCGGCCTTGAGCACCTTCACGCACTCCAGCACGCGCGCGTTTTCGGTGACCACATGCCGGCTGCGCTTGTAGACGGTGTCCAGCATATCGCCCCGCCGGGCCTCGAGCTGCGCCGACGTGACATCGCGGAGCGCCTTGACGCCGGGCACGGTGCGGGCCACCACGGCGGCGCCCTCCTCGCCTTCGGCGCGGCGGATGTTGTAGGCCGTGGTGGCCAGCTCGCGCGGCCTCTTGGTGTCAATCACCACGATGGTCACCGGCGGCATGGGCACTAGCTCATACTCCATGCTGCGGCAGTCGATCAGCAACGCGTGGTCCCGCTTGCCGCGCCGCGCGGTGAACTGGTCCATGATCCCGCCGCGCAGCCCGGTGGCGCTGTTTTCCGCGACTTGCGTGAGCAGAATGAGCTGGTTCTCGTCGACGTCAATCCCCGCCAGCCGTTCGAACGCCGTGGCCGCAGCCACCGTGAAGGCGGACGACGACGAGACACCGCCGGCGATGGGCACGTCGCCGGCCACCACGCCCTCGAACCCGCAGCACGGGTAGCCGGCCTCCTCGAACGCCTTGGCCATCGCCTTGACGTAGTTGGTCCAGTAGCCCGCCGGGGTCCAGGCGAGGGCGTCGAGGGAGAACTCCTCCTCGGCCCGCTCCAGGTCGAGCGCCACCAGCCGGATGCGCCGGTCGTCGCGCGGGCGGACGCAGAAGCAGACTTCGCGGTCCATGGCCACGGGGAAGACGTACCCCTCGTTGTAGTCGGTGTGCTCGCCGATCAGATTGACCCGGCCGGGCGCGCGGAAGACCCGCGGCTGGCCGGCGAAGTGCTCTTGGTAGGCCGCTCGCAGGGCGGCGTAGTCCAGGGCCATGGGGTCGCTTGCCTCGCTCAGACGAAGTGCGCCGCCATTCCGCGCGCCCGCCGCGGCACCTCCGGACTCAGAACTGATAGCCTAGCCCCAGCAGGTACTTCAGGTTGATCGCCTGCGAGCCCGCCACCGGCGTGGGGTCGAACTGCAGCGTGGTGCCCAGGCTGGCGTAGGTGCTCGTGGTGATCGCCGCGCGGAGCGAGGCCTCGGTGTCCAGGAGGAAGTCGCCGAAGTCGCTCACCGAGGGATACCACTGCAAGTCGTGGAGGAAGCTGAAGCGACGGCTCAGCGGCGCCCGGAGGTTGTAGGAGAGCTGCGTGGAGACCGTGTCGGTGGCATTGGCGTGGCCGCGGTAGTCCTCGCGCAGCCAGTTGATGCCCCAGTCCACGCTGAAGACGAGCCCGCGATGCTCCAGGTGGTAGCTCGTGCCGCCGCCGGTGAGAAGGCGGAGATCCAGGTCGTTGATGTGGTCGCCGTCGGCGCGGGTGCTGAGGAACCACGACCAGGCCGGGCTGTAGTAGTGCTCGTACTTGCCCTGCACGTTCCAGCGGTCCTCGGTGTTGACGCGCGCGCCGGTGCCCGGGTCCTTCTGGCGCGCCAGCCGGTAGGAGCCGCCGAGCTGCAACCCCTGGTTGCCCGCCCGCCGGTTGAGGCCCAGCTTGACGTCGAAGTTCTCGGCCACGGCGTTGCCGCGGAAGCTGGTCAGTCCGGCGACGACCTCGCCCTTCCACGCCGAGGGCCGCCGGACCCGGGGCGCGGGCGGCGGCGGTGGTGGTGGCAGCGGCGGGTTGAACGCGGTCACTTCGCTCAGCGCCGCGTCGCGGGCCGGCTCGGCGTCGGTCGCGGCGAGGGTGATCCGGCCGTCCGCGCCGGCCAGCACTTGCCGCTCCACGGTGCCGCCGGCGAGCGCCAGCTTGACCGGCGTGTCCGTGGCGAAGGTCCGCACGTTCGCCATCGCCACCGTCACGGTGCCGAGCAGCGGCGACTGCAGCGTGAGCTTGCCCTGGAAGATCTGGATCAGCGTGCCGCTCAGCCGGTCGCCGTTGGTCAGCGTGACCTGGTCGCCGAAGGCCGGCACAGCCAAGAGCAGGAGTACGACGCATCCGCGCATCACGACTCTCCCGACGTTCCCCCGTCACCCGGCGCGGCCGCCGAGCTCGGTCACGCCGCTCCAAACCACTTCGCCGCCCAGTCCGATCACCGCCTCGCCCACCGGCACGGCCTCCAGGTCGCTCGGCCGGTAGCGGCCGGTGAGGCAGTGCACCGTCTGGTTGGCCGACCCGCGCAGCCCGCGCCCGAGCGGCCGGTCCTGCCGGTAGCGCCCGGCGATCAGCACGTCGAGGACCGCGAGCAGCTCCGCGGCAAACGGCATGCGCCGCACCTCCGCCCACTCGAAGCCGGTGAAGAGCAGCGTCGACAGCGCGCTCTCGGCCCGCAGCCGGGCGAGCAGCTCGATCACCGCGCCGGCCTGCTGCAGCGGCTCGCCGCCGCTGATGGTGACGCCCTCGATGCCCGCGTACCCCCTCCTTGCTAAGGAGGGGGCGGGGGGAGGTCCTGTCCCATCCGGTGTCCGGTCGGTGGCAGAGACCTCACCCCAACCCTCTCTTTGGCAAGGAGAGGGGGCCGGAGAGAGAGCCAACAGCCACGCCACCAGCTCGTCCACACGCTCCACCACCCCACCCTCACCCGGATGAGTTTGCGGGTTGAAGCAGCCCAGGCAGCCCAACGTGCAGCCCTGCACCCAGATCACCGCGCGGCAGCCCGGCCCGTTGGCCCGGCTCCGAGCCAGTCTGGCATGCACCCTCAGCTCGGCCATGACGAGAGCTTCGGCGCCGGCCTCGCCTGCCCTGCGAAACGATTGGCCCGGGCCGATGTCTCTAGTGAAAACATCGGTTTGCGCGAACGGAGATTTGTGCTATGGTTGGAGCGGCCCAGGGATGGGGCCCGAGTGAGGAGACTCATGGGTGACAAGCTGAGCCAGCGGCAGGAGCAGATCCTCGGAGCCATCAGGGAGTTTCTGCGCAACTACAAGCAGACGCCGACGGTCCGGGAGATCGGCGACGCGGTGGGGCTGTCCTCGACCTGCACGGTGTACCGGCACCTGGAGACGCTGGAGCGGCGCGGCTTCATCCGGCGCGACCGGGGCAAGGCGCGCGCCATCGAGATTGTCGCCGAGGAGTACGCCCCGCCGGAAATCGTCGAGGTGCCGCTGCTGGGCGACATCGCCGCCGGCGAGCCGATCCTGGCCGAGGAGAACGTCACCGGCTGGGTGCCCGTCTCGGCCGAGTACCTCGGCGCGGGCCAGCACTTCGCGCTGAAAGTGCGCGGCGAGTCGATGATCGACGACGGCATCTTCGACGGCGACATGGTGATCATCCACCAGCAGGAGACGGCGCAGGAGAACGACATCGTGGTGGCCTTCACGCCGCACGACGTCACGGGCACTGCGACCCTCAAGCGGTTCCACCGCGAGGGCGACCGGATCCGCCTCCAGCCGGCCAACTCCCGGATGGACCCGATCTACGTCAGCGCCCGCGACGAGCTGCGGATTCTGGGCAAGGCGATCCTGGCGGTGCGGCGACTCTGACGGGCAGGGCGGAGGGTTAGGGCGTCGAACCAGCGCGCCATGCCCGTGCCGCGCTACGCCGACCAGCCTGCCCTCGCCCGGCTGCAGATCCGCCTGCGGAGCCGCTGCCTGCCCTATGACCTGCTCGACCGCCACGCTGCGGCCGAGGGCGACCTCCTCGACTACGGCTGCGGCTACGGCCTCGTCACCGCGCACCTGGCCAACGACAAGCGCCGCATCCTGGGCTACGACATCGACCCCGACCGCGTCGCCGCCGCGGAGCGCGCCCTCGGATCGGATGGGGTCAGCTTCACCACCAGCCTGGACGAGGTGGCCGCCCGCACCTACGACCAGATCCTGATGCTCGACGTGCTCTACCTGATCCCCGACGAGCTGCACGACGCGCTCTTCCAGCAGTTCTTCACCTGGCTGCGGCCGGGCGGCTCGCTGTTGCTCAAGGAGACGCTCCACACCGGGAGCCTGGCCTACCGGTTGGTGGTCGCCGAAGAGCTGCTGCTCAGGGCGCTGGGCCGGACCAAGGGGCAGGTGGTGCGGTTCCACCAGGAGGGCTACTACCGGGCGCTGGCGGAGCGTGAGGGGTTCGAGATCGAGACGGCGACCCGGCGGGCGAGCCTCACCAACGAGTGGGGGGCGTGGCTCTGCCGGCGGCCCGGCTGATCAGCCCTCGATCACCACCTTGCCACCCTCTGCCGCATCCGCCACCCGGATCGCCTCCGCGCCGTCGTCGAGGGTGAACCGGTGCGTGACCGCCGGCTCGAAGCTCGTCCCGCTCACCTCCAGCATCTTCGCCAGGTCCCACATCCAGCCGATGGGGAACACCACCGAGCCCACGATGGTGGCCGCCTTGCCGTGGATGTGGCTGGGGTTGAGCACCTCTTCGTCGCTGCCCACGCCGAGGATAGCGATCTTCCCGCCGCGGCGGATCCCCGGTAACATCAACCGCCGCGCCGGTGCGCTGCCGGAGGTCTCGATCAAGTAGTCCACCCCGCGCAGATGGTCGTTCCGCCCCGGGTCGCCGAACCGCTGCAACGCGGCCACCACGTCCTCTCGCCCATCCACCGCCTCGCGCGCCCCGCAGCGCAGCGCCAGCTCCAGGCGATGGCTCGCGACGTCCATGCCGATCACCCGCAGCCCCAGCGCCTTGCCCAGGATCACGCAGCTCAGCCCGACCGGCCCGAGCCCGAACACCGCCAGCGTCTCGTGCGGCATCGCCCCCAGCCGCCGCAGCGCCGCGAACGCGGTGGTCCCGACGCAGGCCATGAACGCCCCGTCCACGAAGCTCACCCGCTCGGGGAGCTTCACGCAGTTGCGCTCCGGCGCCACCACGTACTCGCCGAACGAGCCCGGCACCGCCATGCCGATGCACCGGTCCTCGGCACAGGCCACCGTCTCGCCGCGCACGCACCAGAGGCACACGCCGCAACCGATGTGGTGGTGGATGCCGACTCGGTCGCCGACCGCCAGGTGCCGCACGCCCGGGCCGACCTTCTCCACCTCGCCGCTCGGCTCGTGGCCCTTGATCTCGTCGTTGATGAAAGGCGCGCGGTAGACGCTCAGGTCCGAGCCGCACACGCCGCTGGCGCGGATCCGCACCCGCACCTCGCCGAAGCCCGGCTCCGGCGCGTCGCGCTCGATCAGCTCACAGCGGCGGTCGCCGCGGAAGACGAGGCCCTTCATGCCGGCTCCTTCGACCCGACCCGTTCACCGACAACCCGGTAGGGGCGACCGGCAGGTCGCCCGCGCCGCCGACGACCGTTTGCCCGCCCGAAACGTCGCCACGCCGCAACAGGCCGGACGGACGGGCGACCTGCCGGTCGCCCCTACCGGGCCGCCGCCCCGGCGAGGTTCGCCGCGGTCTCGGACAGGAAGCAGATGAACTCCGCCGTGTGGTCGAGCCGCGTGATCAGCCCTTGGTCGTAGGGATTGGCCCACCAGCCCTCGTCCGTCTGCTCGGCGGCCAGGTAGTCGCCGAGCGAGGTGGCCGCCGCCAGCGCGCGCGCGTCGCCCGTCACCGCTTGCAGGATCGCCGCCGCCACGCCGCCCTTCGCCGCGGTGACGTAGCGGTAGCCGTCCTCGCCCAGCCGCAGGGTGGCGTCGAACAGCCGCTGCGCCAGCGCCAGCACCGCCGGGTCGCCGGTGGCGAGGTGCTGCCTGACCAGGAAGAGCAGCGCGATGCCGGGGCAGTAGTACGCCTGCCGGGTCTTGGCGGCTTCCAGGCAGGCCGCCAGCTCGCCCTCGGTGATCAGCTCGCCGGACGGGGTCATGCGGTAGTAGAAGCGGTCAGCGTCTGGCTGCTGTTCGAGCATCGATGCGAAGCAACCCACCACGGCCGCAGCCGCGTCACGCTCGCCGTTGTAGATCGCCGAGACCCCGGCCCAGGCGGTGCAGACCGGCTCGATAAAGCGCTCCTCGGTCGCGTTCTGGAAGAACCCGCCGCACGGCGCCTGGCGGGTGAGGACGTAGCGCATCACCGGCTTGGCCAGGTCGAAGCGGGCCATCCGGAGCGCGCCTTGGAGGGTCCAGTTGGTCTTGTAGAGCGCCAGGCCCGGGTCGTGGTGCCGGAGCGCGCCGTCGGGCTGCAGGTCGTGGCGCACGATCCAGTCGTAGAGCCGGTAGGCGGCGTCGGGATGCCCGGTGATGCCGAACGCGTACCCGGCCTTGTGGTACACGTCGGCGTGCAGGTCGGGCGAACCGATGGAGCCGTCCTCCTGCTGCTGCGCCAGGAGCCAGGCGACGCCTCTGCGCGCCGCGGTCAGGTAGCGCTGAACCGCCTCGCGAACGGTCGAATCGGGCATCATGATCCCCTCGGCGCCGCGCAGTTGTGCGGCCGGCCGCAGGACTCCTCCGGCCCGGCGCGGAAAACGCCTCGCCGCCTGGAGCCCGCCGATGTTGTGGTGTGTCGTGCCGTGCCTGCTGCCCGTCTTCGCGCCGCCTGCGGTGATCCCGCTTGACCCGGGTGTGACGCCGCTGCTCGAGCTGGGCTCGTACCGTGTCGCCTGGTCAACCCGCGACGGCAAGCGCGGCGAGATGCCGAACGGCTGGACCGGGCACTTTGAGAGCGCCACCGGCATCTCGGTCACCAACGGGCCGGCTCAGGGCGGGCGACCGACGCTGCTTCAGCACTGTGTCTGGCGCGGCGGAGCCGGGCCGTGCACCGTCGACTACCTGCTCGGCCTGCCCGATGTGCAGCCGCTGCGCTTCGTCACGGCGGCGGCGATGGTCAGCGATTTCGTGGGCAAGTCGGACGGGGTCACCTTCCGTGCCGGCGCCGGTGAGCCGGGCGGCACCGCGAAGTGGTCGTTCGAGCAGCACATCGAGGGCGCCGAGTGGGTGCCGGTGGAGATCGACCTGAGCCCCTGGCGTGGCAAGGCGGTGCTGCTCCGGCTGGAAGTGGACCCCGGGCCGAAGGACAATCCCAGCTTCGACTACAGCGTCTGGCAGGATCCGCGGATCGAGGCGGGGCCGCCGGCCGGGCCGGGCGAGCGGCTGCGGCAGATCCAGGCGCGCTCGGGTGTCAAGGCGCCCTCGCCCACCGCTGGTCTGCTCGACCGCCGGACGGATGGCTGCTGCCCCGGCACCGCGCTGCCCGGCGAGGAGACCATCCGCCAGGACGGCGCGAGCTGGGTGCTCGAGCGCCGCGACGGTTTCGGGCGCCTCACCTTCACCATTCCGCCGGCGGGGCTCGACGCGATCACCGCGCAGGTGGACGACCACCCGCCCTTCAGCATCACCGGCGGCGCGGAGGCGGCGCTGGCCAACGGGCAGGACTCGGGCCGGGAGGTGCTCGGCATCGCCCGCGACGGCGCCGCCCTCGTCCTCCGCGAGCGCTACTCAGCCGGCGGGCAGGCGGCGGTGGTCAGCACGCGGATCGACCTGGTGGAGGGCGCCTACGTCTCGGTGATCTCCGACTGGACCCGCAGCGCCGCGAGCGTGGCGGAGGCCGGGCAGGCCGACTACGGTGCCACCACCGCCGGACGCCGCGCCGGGCTCGATGAGACGGTCTACGTGGCGATCTCCCCCGAGCCGGGCGAGGTGCTCCCGAACCTACCGTTCGCCGCCTCGCCCTACCGCGACGAGCTGGCGCAGCGGGTGGTGTTCGACGTCTGGGGCCGCGGCTTCACCGACCAGGCCGCCCTGCTCCGCGAATGGGCGAGCTACGGCGTGGAGAAGCTGGCCATCATCGAGCACGTGTGGCAGAAGGGCGGCTACGACAACGAGTACCCCGACGTGCTGCCGCCGAACGCCGGCCTGGGCGGCGACGCCGGGCTGAAGACCCTCACCGCCGCCTGCCGCGAGCTGGGCTACCTGTTCAGCGTACACGAGAACTACATCGACTTCTACCCCAACGCGAAGAGCTACGACGCCCAGGACCTGGCGCTCGACCCGGCCGGCAAGCCCTATCCCGCCTGGGTCAACGTGGTGCAGAGCTACGTGATGAAGCCCAGCCGCATGACCCACTACGCCGAGCCGGTGGCGCGGGCGGTGCACGAGACCTACGGCACGACCGCCTCCTACCTCGACGTGCACACCTGCATCCCGCCGTGGTCGCGGGTCGACTACGACAACGCGGTGCCCGGCGCGGCGCAGTTCCGGCAGCAGCAGGCCGAGCACGGCGATCTGTTCGCCCTGATGCGCCGGGAGCACCACGGGCCGCTCTTCGGCGAGGGCCACGCACAGCTCTACTGGGCCGGGCTGTGCGACGGCGTGGAGGCGCAGGTCGGCGGCGGCTCGCGCGCGCCGCTGATCCTCGACTTCGACCTGCTCAAGATGCACGAGCAGATGGTCAACCACGGCATGGGCTACCAGGAGCGGTGGCTCCCCACCGGCTACACCGCAAACTGGGGCGGCCTGCTGATGACGCCCGCGGAGGCCGACCGCTACCGCTGTACCGAGGTGGCCTACGGCCATGCCGGGTTCATCAGCAACCAGGCCAGCCGCAGCCTGCCGCTGGCGCTCCGCGAATACCATCTGGTGCAGCCGATCCAGGCGCGCTGTGCCGCCGCGAAGGCGGTGGAGATCCTCTACGAGGTGGACGGCAGCCTGGTGCCGCTCGCGCACGCCCTGGCCGCCGGCGTCACCGAACGGGTGCGGGTGAAGTGGGACTCCGGGCTGACGGTGTGGGTCAACCGGCAAGAGGACGAGTGGACGGTGGACGGCCATGCTCTGCCGCAGGACACCTTCCGCGCCGAGGGAGCCGGACTGGAGGCGTGGACCGCGCGGGTGGATGGCGTGTGGTGCGACTACGCGGCCACGGCGGACCAGGTCTACACCGACGCCCGCACGCTGATCCACACGGAGGAGTCCGGGCCGTACGCCGCGCCGACGGTGGACTCGTTCGAGGACCTGGGCAACGGCCGTCTCCGGGTGCGCTACGCCTGGCAGGTGCGGCGCGGACCGGCGCCCGACGCCAACGCGTTCGTCCACTTTTGCCCCGTGGGCGACCCGAAGACCATCCGCTTCCAACAGGACCACGCCACGCCGAAGCCGGGCTCGCAGTGGCAGAAGGGCGAGACCGTCCTGGACGGGCCGTACGAGATCCAGGTGCCGGAGGACGGCGCATTCACGTGGGGCATCGGGCTCTACAACGCCGGCGGGCGGCTCCCGGTGGAAGGCCCGAGCGACGGCGACGGGCGCGTGATCCTGGGCACGGTGACCCGCAAGGACGGGAAGCTGACCTTCACCCCGCAGCCGCCGCGCGCCGGAGCGGAGCCGCAGCGCGACTACGCCGCGCGGATGAACCCCGAGGCTAAACCGGTGGACTTCGGCGCGGTGAAGCACAATGGGGTGCTCTACCTCCGCCGCGCCGCGGCCGGCTGGGAGCTGATCCCGATCCCGCGCGGTCGCGAGTTCGAGGTGGAGATCCGGCCGGCGAAGCTCGGTCTGCCGGCCACGGCGGCGCTGTCGGCCGACGGGACGGTGGTGGCGCGGGCGGCGGATGGCGTGGTGCGAGCGACGATCGGGAAGATGGGTGTGGCGCGGTACGAGCTGCGCTGACCCGTTCAGCCTCCGGCCCCCTCT
>JACPDV010000188.1 GCA_016183835.1 Armatimonadota bacterium | reverse complement strand
GGCAACGCAGCGCAACCACTCCGGCCTGGTGGTGAGCCGCCGCACTTCCTACGTGAAGAGCGTTTGGCACCGGGCGAGCCACTCGTCCAGCCCGTCGGGCACCTGCCGCAACGCCAGGTCGGCGGTGAGCGGGTCGCCGAGGAACGCCCGGAGCGCCTCGCGGGCCAGGCTGAACGGCACGCCGTCGCGCCCGAAGTGCGCGGCGTCGGTGGTGCTCAGCGCGTCGTCGAGTTGCTCGGCGATCCACGCCGCAGCCTCGCCTTCGTCCAGCACGCGCGAGCCGGGCGCCACCTCCGCGTGCGTGGGATGCTCGTCACAGACTCGCTTGCAGAGCGAGTGCAGCGTGCCGATGGGCGCCGCCTCCAGCTCGGCGAGCTGCTCCTCCAGTCCGGCCGCACGCGCTTGCAGGTTGCGGCGGATCCGGCTGCGCAGCTCCGCTGCGGCGGCGTCGGTGAAGGTCACCGCCACCACTTGCAGCGGGCGGAAGCCGTCGCGGAGGAGGTGCGCCGCGAACCGCTCGGCCATCAGCTCGGTCTTGCCGGTGCCGGCGCCGGCCGTGACCGCCGCGCTTCCCGGCCAGTCCACCACCGCCTGCTGCTCGGGCGTCAGGGCGCGGGGCATCAGGTGCGCTCCTTCCGCTCGTTGCGCTGGCCGACACGGCAGATCGCGGAGAACTCGCAGTACCGGCAGGCGGCGACGTCCACGTCGGGCATCACCGGGAAGGCGCCTTCGTCGAAGCGCCACAGGACCTCGCCGGCAAACGCCTCCAGCTCTGCCGACTGGTCGTCGCGCGGGCCGGTGTCGCGTCTGCCCTTGCCCAGCAGCAGGTAGGCGCCGGTGGCGCCCTGACCGTACACCGCGCAGTAGAGCGGGAGCTGCAGGTCGATCCCCAGCTTGCCAGTCTCCCGGCGCGTGATCCCGTCCGGCCGGCTGCCACCGGCCTTGTAGTCCAGCAGCACCACCCCGGCCGGCCCGCGGTCCACCCGGTCCACCCGGCCCACCACCGGCAGGTCCAGCCATTCCCCCCGGAACCAGCTCTCCAGCTCCGCCGGCCCGGCGCCATCGGTGAGGAAGCTCTCCGCCCGCACCGCCCGCTCCAGACCGGCCAGCCACTCCTCGCGGATCCGCTCCCAGTTCGGCAGCCGGCCGAGGAAGCGCCCCCGGTCGTCGTCTTCCACCGCCGTCCTCTCGCCCGCCTCGGCGGCCGATTCCGCCACCGCTCGGGCCAGCGGTTCGGCATGGCTTGCCGGCGGCTGGCCGAGCGCCGCGTCCATGGCTGGACTCAGCCGCGCCGTCAGGCCGTCGGCCGTCAGGCAGCCGTCGAGCCGGGCGGCGCGCACCGCCAGCTCCAGCACCCGGTGGAACAACCCGCCACGAGTGAGCGGGTCGGGCTCGGCATCGGGCTCCTCCACCGGCTCCAGGCCGAACGCCTTGCCCGCCAGCCACTTGAACGGGCACGGGCCGAGGGCCGTCAACTGGCTGGCGCTGAACGTCGCCGGCAGGTCCATCGGCTCGCCGAGCGCCCCGTCGTACTGGTCCGGCGGCTCCGCGCTCTCGCGCCGCTGCTCCACCTGCCAGGCGGCCAGCGCATGCGAGGTCACCTCGTCGGCGATCCCCGGGGGCCGCAGCACCTCGCCCCGCCACTCCGTCACGGCCGCAAGCCGCTCGGGCGCCGGCTCGTCGTGGTCGGCCAGCTCGTCCAGGAACGGACTCGGCTCGGCCGCCGTGCCGTCGAGCGAGCCGGGCCAGGTGAGCACCAGCTCGTCGGTCGCGCCGCGCAGCCTCCGCGGCCGTCTCGAGGTGCGGTCCGCCGGGGCCGATCCAGGCGTTGATCTCCTCGCGCTCGTGGAAGTCGAGGTACGGGTCGTCGGACACGGGCTGGGGCGTGAGCCCCTCGGCCATGCCCAGCACGAACCCGTAGCGATAGCGCCCGCCGAGCACCGCCAGAGGCGTGTGCGCCGCCACGCCGCCGCGCTGCGGCAGGTAGGGCACGGTCACGTGGTCGAGGAGCAGCTCGACCTCGGCGACGAACGTCTTGCCGTCGAGCGGCGCCGGCTGGTCGCGCAGTTCGCGGAGGCCCTCGGACAGCTTGCGCAGCGCGACGGCGTCGCGCGCCGCGCCGAGGAGCGAGCCGTGCCGCGCTCGCCGCGCCGCCATGGCGAACAGAAACCGGCACCACTCGGCCGCGGGCGCGCCGGCGGCCAGGGCCTCAAACTGCGCCAGCTCCGCGCCCGCCGCCTGCCATCCCGCGGCGCCGCTGCGCCGTTCGCGCCGCGCGGCGAGCTGCTCCTCGACCTCGGCTCCGCTCCACCGAACGGCGGTCCAGCGCAGCGTGGCCTCGAAAGGCAGCCCTTCGCTGAGCGAATCCAGTGCCTGGGTCACCCACCACCCGACCCGGGTCTCGCGGAGCGGCACCAGGTAACTGAGCTCGAGCGGCACGCCGCACCGTCCGGCCAGGTCGCGCAAGAGCGGCCCGTACCGCTGCTCGTCGCGGACGACGATGACGATGTCGTCCAGAGCGGCAGCGCGGCACAGCGCCAGCTCCTTGACGCCAGCCAGAGCCAGCCGCACCTCGCCCTCGACGCCCGCCGCGCGGTGGCGTTGCACCGCCGGCCCGCCGCCGTCCGGCCGGAGCAGCGCTGCGCGCAGCGGGCGGTCCACCGGCGGCGGGTCCTGCTCAACGCGCCAGCCCCGCGACTCCAGCCACGCCGCCGCGCGCTCGTTGGCCCCGAACAGCGGCACGGCTGGCATCCAGGGCAAGACTACCAGGCTTTCGTCGGCAGCGGCGCTGTCCAGCAGAGCGAGGTGTCCCGGCTCCAAACCGGCATAACCGAGCACCGCGAGCCGTCGGGCTTGACGAACGTGCCCGGCCGCCTCGCGCGGAGCGGCGGCCTGATCCACCAGTCCCGCTTGCTCCAGGAGCCGGGCATAGCGCGCAGCGACCCCGCCCAGCTCGCGCGAGCGCTCGGCCGGTCCCTCGCGAGCCAGGCGGCCGGGATCGATGCCGGCGCGGAGGATGCGGTTCAGTGCCGGCTCGATCGCCGCCGCCATGCGCTCCGCCGCGGGTCCCTGGAGCACCTTGCGCACGGCCCGCCGGAGGAGTCTCAGGCGGAGCAGCGGCGGCGCAATCGGCCGCCCGGCGGCGCGGAGCAGGTCGCCGGCCAGCCGGTCCAGGTCGAGCGGCGCAGAGCCCAGCGCGTGCGCCGCGTGGCGGTTGGGCGTGATGACCACGGCGTCCGCCGGGACGGAGGTCGCCCAGACAGGATCCGAGGTGAGGCGAACGGTGCGCACGCGGACCCCCTACGGCCGTACGGCCGTGACCAGCCCGTTGCCATGCGGCCCGCGCGAGATCAGGCTGGCCTGCTCGAAGCCGGCGCCGGCGATCACCGCCAGCAGCTCACCCACGGCGTAGGCGCCCACGTGCACGTAGAACACCGCCGCGTCGAGCGGGCCGTTGCGGTCGTCGTCGAGGAGGAACTCCTGCACCATCAGGGTGGCCCCCGGCACCATCGCGCGGAAGGTCTTGGCCAGCCGCTCCTCGGCCCCGCTGCCCCGGCCGTGGTTCACCTGCGAGAGCAGAGCGCAGTCGTAGCCGTCGCCGAACGGGTCCACGTTCCAGTCGCCGGCGACGAAGCCGATCCGCTCCGACATGCCGTAGCGCGCCACGTTCGCCCGCGCCAACGGCTCGGTCTGCGGTTGGTCCCAGATGGTGCTGGCCAGCTCGCGGAAGGTCTCGCAGAGGGCGATGCTGTAGGTCCCGGGCCCTCCGCCGAGGTCGAGCAGGCGCTCCCGCCCGGCGAGGTCCACGTTCCCCGCGAGCCACTGTGCCCGGCCGCGGATGGCGTAGTCGTGCATGGCGCCGATGAACACCGCATGCTCGCCCCGCGGCGGCCCGCCGCGCTTGCCCTCGCGCACCAGATCCTCCAAACGGTGCCAGGCCTCCCAGGAGTCTCGGGCGTGCGCCAGCCCGGCGTTCATGCTCAGCGGCGAGTCCGGGTCGAACGCCTCGCGGCCGGTGTCGGTGAGGCGGAACCGGCCGTCGGGCCGGCGGTACAGCAGCCCGGTGGCGGCCAGGAGCGTAAGCAGCCGCTCGGTCATGGCCGGGTCGGTGCCGCGGGCCGCGGCGACCTCGTCCGCCGTCGCCGCGCCGCCCAGGAGCTGCTCGAAGAAGCCCAGCTTGTGCCCCGCCTGAATCGCCCGGGCCACCCGGTAGGCCCAGCCGACCTGCTCCACGTCGACCGTGCTCCGGCCGTCCAGATCCGTCGCGCACAACGGCTTGTCCATGCCGACTCCTCCTGTGGCCGCATGCCGGTCGGGCGACCTGCCGGTCGCCCCTACCGGTTCGGCGTGCGTCCCACAAACTCCCAGAAGTTCCCGTTCAACAGCCGGTGCACGTCGCGCTCGATCTCCGCTCGCGTGGGCGTCAGGCCGGCGGCCAACAGGTCCGCCAGCTTCTCACCCATGACCTTGGTCAGGATGGGCTTGAAGTGCGCCCACTTGTAGAGAAGCTGGTCGAGCACGCGGCAGTCGGAGTGCTGCGGGATGTGGCGCAGCCC
>JACPDV010000172.1 GCA_016183835.1 Armatimonadota bacterium | reverse complement strand
CCCCACGCGCGGAAGGCCTTGGAGCTGTTGACCCAGACCATGAACCGGCCGTCGGGAGTCAACTGCGCCTCGCAGCCGCCCGTGGTCTTCAGCACCTTCCCATCGGCCAGGCGGAAGCACTCATTGCGCTCGGGCGAGCGGTAGGCGATGGTCTTCAGATCCGGCGACACACTCCCCACCAGCCCTTCGTCCGCGCCGGAGATGGGCAGATGCGTGTCCGATACCTGGGTCTCGCCGCCATCTGCCATGTCGTGCCGGAAGAGGCGGCTGTCGCGGACGAAGTAGAAGCTCTTGCCATCCGGCGTCCAGTTGAGCGGCTCGCTCTTGGTCACCATCTGCGGCTCACCGCCGGCGGCGGGCACGAGCCAGGCCTCGCCCGGCGCGTTCTTCTTGCCGTACTCGAAGAGCACCTGCGCGCCGTCGGGCGATACCCGCGGCCTTAGGTAGCTGGCATAGGCCAGCGGGTTCTTCTGCTCGGCGAAATGGGTCAGCTTGAGGAAGCCCGTGCCATCGGTGCTGACGCGGAACAGGTCCCAGGCTCCGTCACGGTTGGATTCCCAGACGACGAAGCCGGGGCAGCCCTGCCCGAAGGCGGCGAGCGCCTGCATCTCGGCCGCCGTGGGGGTTAGACCGGAGGCCACCGCCGGGCCGAGCCGCTCGCGCCAGGAAAGCGCCGCACGCCGCTGCTCCTGCCACTGCTTGCCGTCGGGATCGCCCTCGAAGGCGTACAACTGCCCGTCCATGCTGGCGGCCAGGAGCCGGCTGCCGGTCACCACCGGCGGCCACATGATGCCGCTCAGGAGCGCGGGCGCCGACGCCTTCTCCGGCTGCCACTCCCACACCTTGCCGCCGGTCTCCAGCTCCAAGGCGGCCAGGCTGCCGTCCTTGCTGCCGGCAAAGCCCAACTCGCCGACAGCCACCGGCGGCGCGGCGTAGGGCGACCCGGCGTCGGTGGTCCAGGCCGGCTTGCCGTCCGCCACGTTGACGGCCTGCAGCCGCCCGTCGCTCAGGCCGAACAGCAACAGCGTGCCGACCCTCGTCAGCGGCGACCAGGTGGTGGGCTCGTCCTTGGTCTCCTTCACGGCCGGCGGAGTGCGCCACACCAGCTTGCCGCTCTTCGCGTCCAAGGCGCAGACCGAGTCGTTGGTCTGCTTGAGGTAGAGCACGCCATCGGCCACCAGCGGCTCGGAGTCGAGCACGGTGTCGCCGACGAACTGCCACTTCAGCCGGGCGGAGGCCAGCTCGATGGCGTACAGGTGCTTGTCGTAGGAGCCGGCGAAGACCATCCCGTCGGCCACCGCCAGCCCGGAGCCGTGCCGGCGGCCCATCGGGAAGTTCCACCGCTCCTCGCCGGTCTGCGCGTCCAGGGCGTAGAGCGTGCCCGTCTCGCCGGTGCCGGCCACCACCAGCCCGTCGGCCACCGCCGGCGTGGCGTAGATCACCCCGTCCAGCTCCTTCGACCACTTGGGTTTGCCACTGCCCAGGTCGAGGGCGTAGAGGGTCTTGTCCACGGAGCCGACGTAGCCCAGCCCAGCCGCCACGGTGACGGCGGAGTAGACGCTGTCCTTGGCCGCGAACGACCACCGGACGGTGCCGTCGCTCAGGCTGACGGCCCGCACCTCGCCGCCCACGTCCGCGGCGTAGACCGTGCCGCCGGCGACGGTGGGCGGAGCGTAGAAGCCCTTGTCGCAATGGATCTGCCAGGCGGGCTTGAGGGGTGGAAAGACCGCGGCGGAAGCCCCGCTCGCGGCAAGCCAGAGAGCCAACCAACCGACTCCCCGGCACGGCTCTGTCAACCGCATCAGTTCGTTTCTCCCAGATGTAGGTTTGCCGTTACGGCCGTGCCATAAACCTATGCGGCCGATCGATACGGCATTCGCCGCGGATCGAGAAACGCTGGCCCCGCATCACCGGTTTGGATTATCATCTGCGCGGGAAGCTTGCCGTCTGGGGCGAGAAAGGGCTCGGTGTCATGCGCAGTCGAGTTGGCGTCGTCGTGCTGGTGGTGGTCGCGTCTTTGGTGGGCGGCGTGGGGGCACAGGAGGCGGACAAGGCACGGGTCCAGCACCTCTGGTCGATGGGGGCGGACCTGTATCACGATGGCAGCGTCGCCGGCGCGATCCGGGCCTGGCAGGAGCTGCTCAAGCTCGAGCCCGGCAACGCCGCCGTCCAGGAGCGCATCGACGCCGCCAAGGGCGAGCTGGTCGAGCACGCTGTGGTGAAAGTCGTCGATGCGACGCACCTGGTGGTCAAGCTCGGGGACGAGGAGGCGACGGTCCGACTGCTGGGCGTGGACGTGACCGGCAAGCTGCCGCTCGATGACGCCCGCGCAGGCCGAGGAAGGCGCCGCCGCCGCGCTCCGGGAGTTGTGCGAGGGCAAGTCGGTCTACGTCATGGGCGCCTCCGACCGGCGGCGGCGCGACCGCGACGGCAGCGTGCGCGGCAGCGTGTTCGTGGGCCCGGAGCTGACCTACGTGAACGGTGAGTTGCTCAGCCGCGGCGTGGCGCGCTACAGCGGGGTGGAGGATCCCTACGTCCGCGAAGGGCTGTTGCAGGCCTACGAGGCCGCGGGTCAGGCGGCGCAGGCAGGCCTGTGGCAGGGCTTCAAGCCGCTCGCCAACGCGCTCGCCCTGCCGGCCAAGTACCGCTCCGACGGCCGCTTGATGGTCCCGCTCCGCGAGCTGGTGGAGTGGATGGACGCCAAGCTCACGGTGGAGCCCAATGGGCGGATCATCTGCGCCAATCCGGACGTGGCCGTCAAGGCCTTCGCCGCGGACCTCGAGAGCGAGATCAATGGTCGCGGGCGCGTACTGGACCGGCCGATGGAGGTGCGTGGCGACACGATGTTCGTGCCGGTGCACATGCTGGCCTGCCCGGCGCAAGGCGAGGCGCGGTCGCTGCCGCACGGCGAGGTGTACTTCAGGTTCAAGGAGCGGTGGACGCTGATCCCCTGAGCGTCTCCGTCTCCCGGCGGCTGAAGCCGCGGCAACCATACAAAACCCACCTACGTGGGTACCAGATCCTGAGTCCGCGCAGGCGGACTTTGCATGGTTGCCGCGACTTCAGTCGCCGGAACCTGTCTCGGCAGGACCGTCGCCGATGATGCGGAAACCCCGCGCGGCGCCGGAGCCTGTCGTTGGACATCATCGCCGCCTCCATCTGCTGCCGGGGGTACCTCGAGGACGAGGTCGAAGGCATCCTCGAGCTGGCCCCCCGCATCGGCTACCACCTGATCGAGCTGCACGGGCCCATGACCTGGAGCGTCGCCGCCGCCGACGCCTTCGACCTGGCCTCCATCCATGCCCGGATCGCCGCCACCGGACTGAGGTGCGCGGGGATCTACACCCCCGGCTGGGGCGGCAAGGACGCCGGCGACGTGAGTGAGCGCGCTCGCGCCATCGCCGACCTCGCCCGCCACGCGCACGCCCTCGGCGGCGACCACGTCACCAGCTCCGGCGCTGAGCCGCGCGGCACACCCGGTGCGCTCGACCGCGTCGGGGACTGCGTCGGGCAGGTGCTCGAGCGGATCGGCGACCTCGACCTCAAGCTCGCCCTCGAGCCCCACTTCGGCAACACGCTCCAGCAGCCGGAGGACTTCGCTCGCATCCTCGACGAGTTCGCCGACCCGCGCGTGGGCGTGTGCGTCGATACCGGGCACTTCCACTCGGCCGGCGTGGACACCCCGGCGCTGATCCGCCGCTTCGCGCCGCGGGTCTACAACGTGCACCTCAAAGACCACGTCGGCACCACTTCGGTCGGCATCGGCCGCGGCGAAGTGGACCTGGCCGCCTGCGTCGCCGCGTTGCGGGACGTGAGGTACGCGGGTGACCTGACCGTCGAGCTGGAGGTGGATGACCCGCAGAACCTGCCGCTCTACACCCACGAGGCGTACGTCTATCTCCACGGCCTGCTGGGCAGCAAGCTGGCGCCGCGGGGAGACCTGTCATGAGCCGCATCCGCGTGGCTTGTCAGACCTACACCTGGGAGATGCTCGGGGACGCCTGGACGGGCAAGGTGACCGACATCCTCGACGCCGTGGCCGCGGCTGGGTACGAGGGCATCGAGATCACCAACACCATGATCCGCGAGTTCGCCGGACGACCGGCGGAGCTCGCGGCCGAGTTGGAGCGGCGCGGGCTGGGCCTGGCCTGTTTCGCGTATGCCACCAGCGGCTTCACCGAGGCCTCGGCGCTCAAAGCCGATCTCGCCGGCGCGGACGAGGCGATCGCGTTCGTCAGCCAGTTCCCGGAGCCGCGGCTCGGCCTCGGCGGCGCGGCCAGCCCCAGCCGCCGCTGCGCCAAGAGCAAGCTCGACCGGGCCATCACCTTCTACAACGAGGTCGGCCGCCGAGGCACCGAGGCGGGCGTGTCGGTGAACGTCCACCCGCACTCGCACTTCGGCTCGCTGCTGGAGAGCGCCGAGGAGTACCAGTACCTGCTCGACCACCTCGATCCCGCGGTGGTCAGCTTCGGGCCGGACACCGGGCACATCGTGCGCGGCGGGCAGGACCTGATGACGTGTCTGCGCACGCACCTGTCGCGCATCACCCACCTGCACCTCAAGGATGCCAACACCGAGCGCGAGTGGGTCGGCCTGGGCCAGGGCGTGTGCGACTTCGCGTCGGTCCTGGCGCTCCTGGCGGAGACCAGCTACGACGGATGGGTGGTGGGCGAAGAGGAGTCTGCCGCCGCGCGGCAGGACGGGGTCGCGGCGATCCGCCGCAATCGCGACTACCTGCGGGCGCTGGGATACTGACCGCCCGGCCGGATCTGGGAGGATCAACAGATGACGCAGATGTTCGCAGATGATCCAGAGGGAAGAGTGATGGCCGACGGCCGCACGCGCTCCGCCACATTTTCACCATTCTCCGGGATGATCTGCGCTCATCTGCGTCATCTGTTGATCCCTCCGCCATCCTTTATTCGTCCCTGAAGGAGCCATCATGGAAGACGTCGCTCGCATCGCCTTCGTCGGCGCGGGGAACCACGCGACCGAGTCGCTGTACCCGAACATCCCCACCATCCCCGAGTTCGAGCTGGTGGCGGTGTGCGATCTGCGAGGCGAGCGCGCCGCGCACTTCGCCCACAAGTACGGCGCGCCGGACTGGTTCACCGACGTGGAGGCGATGCTGGACAAGGTGCGGCCGCAAGGCGTGTGCGTGGTGGGGCCGCCGGAGATGCACCATGCCGTCGGCCTGCAGGTGCTCGGCCGCGGCATCCCGCTGTGGTGCGAAAAGCCGCCGGCGGACGACCTGCCCGGCGCGATCGAGCTGGTCGAGACCGCCAAGGCCCACGGCACCTGGGGCATGGTCGGCTTCATGAAGCGCTTCGCCCCGGCGAACGCCGTGGCCAAGGA
>JACPDV010000171.1 GCA_016183835.1 Armatimonadota bacterium | reverse complement strand
CGTCACAAGCAAGCTCGGCCAGCGCCGCCGCCAGCGCCGCCGCGTCGCCCGCCGGGCCGAGCCGCCCGACGCGCGCCTCCACCGACTCCACCACGCCGCCCACCGCCGTGGCCACCACGGGCAGCCCGGCCGCCATCGCCTCCAGGATCGCCAGCGGCAGCCCCTCGCTCCGCGACGGCAGGCAGAACACGTCCAGCGCCGCCAGGACGTTCGGTACATCCTGCCGCAAGCCGAGGAACTGCGTGTCGCTCGCGATTCCCAGTTCGCGCGCCAACGCCTCCGTCGCCTCCCGCAGCGGGCCGTCGCCCGCCAGCACCAGCCGGGCGGACGGCATCCCTTCCCGGAGTCGGGTGAAGGCGCGGAGGAGCAGCGCGTGGTCTTTCACCGGCACCATCCGCCCAGCGGTGCCGATGGCCACCATCCCATCGTTCAGCCCCAGCTCCGCCCGCGCCGCGGCACGCTCGCCGGAGGCGTAGTAAGCCACGTCGATGCCGTTCGGCACCACCTCGATGCGCTCCGGCGCGAGCCCCTGCCGCGCCACGAGCCAGCCGCGGCCGGCGCCCGAGATGCACACCACCCGGTCCGCGCGGCGGCTCAGCGCCGGCTGCGCCAGCCACAGCGCGCGCTCGGACGGGAGGGTGTTGCTGTGCTCGGTGTAGAGCGAGGGCAGCCGCGCCAGGCGGGCCGCAGGTCCGGCGTAGAAGTAGCGGCCGAAGTTGTGCGCGTGGACCAGCCCCACCCGCTCGCGGCAGAACAGCGCGGCGAGGCGGAACGGCAGCCGCGGGTCGAGCCCGTGCTGCGGCTCGACGAAGACCGGCACCCCCGCCGCTGTGAACTCGGGCCTTCGCGGCACGTCCGGGCTCAGGCTGACCACCACGGGCCGGTAGCGGGCGCGGTCGAGCCCGCGGCAGAGGTCGAGCACGACCCGTTCGAGCCCGCCCCAGCCGAGGCTGTTGACCACCTGTGCCACCACCACGCAGCCGGCCACGCCCACTCCCCGGTCGCGCCGGTGTTCCCGGAGCGGCGGCCCGGCACCTTCCTGACGGGTCGCGCCGCCGGAGCCATAGTGCGCGCGAGGAGCCGCCGAATGACCCGCGACGCCGGCGACCAGCGCGACCTGAGCTTCCACCCCACGGTCAACCCGCACCCGCGCACGCTGACGCCTGAGCAGATCGAGCGCTTCAACCGCGAAGGCTTCCTCTTCCCCTTTCGCGTCTTCGACGACGACGAAACGCTCGCCAACCGCCGCTACTTCGACCGCCTGCTCGGACAGGTCACCTCGGACGGGCGCGACAGCTACTCCATCAACGGCTTCCACGCCCGCTGCGCCGCGCTGTGGGACCTCTGCCGCGAGCCCCGGATCGTTGACCTGGTGGAGGATCTGCTGGGTCCGAACCTGGTGGCCTGGGGGACGCACTACTTCGCCAAGCTGCCGGGCGACGGCCGGGCGGTGAGCTGGCATCAGGACGCCAGCTACTGGCCGCTCACGCCCGCGAAGACCGTCACCGTGTGGCTGGCGATCGACGACAGTGACCGGGGGAACGCGGCGATGAAGGTGCTCCCCGGGACCCACGCCCTCGGCCACCTGACCTTCCGCGAAAGCGCACCCGAGGAGCACAACGTGCTCAACCAGACGGTGGTGGACGCCGAGCAGTTCGGCGAGCCGGTGTACCTCGAGCTGCGCGCCGGGGAGATCTCGCTCCACTCGGACATGCTGGTGCACGGCTCGGACCCGAACGTGTCGACCCGTCGCCGCTGCGGGCTGACGATCCGCTACGCCTCGACCGACGTGGTGGACCTGGCGGGCTGGCGCGCCAACGCCATCCGGGTGCGCGGCGACGACCCGGACGGGCAGTGGGGCAACATCCCGCGGCCGGCCGACGACGGGGTCTGAGGTTGCGTTCGAATGCCGTGTGGGGCGGGCGCCCTCGCCCGCCGCTTCTCCACCAGGCAGCTTCCAGAGCGGGTCGCGGGCGAGGGCGCCCGCCCCACAATGGGTTGGCGGGAGGCATCTGAACACAGCCTCTGAGCGGGCGCTACATGTGCAGCCGCTCGCCGCGCGCCAGTGTCAGCGCGTTGTTGGTGCTCCACAGGATGTTGCGCCGCAGGCGCTGCGCCGTCAGGTAGCGCGCCGCAGCCACCAGGGCCGGCTCGGCGATGGGATCCTGGGTCAGCCGGTGCCGCGCGATCCCGCACTCGATCATCTGGAACGTGTGGAACACGCTGTCCTCGCGCAGGAGCGCCTTCACCAGGGCCGCCTCGAGCCCCGGCTCGTCGTGCCGGTCGGCGAGATACTTGTGGACCAGCGCCGCCGCCTCGTCCACCTGCTGGAACTCGGCGCAGTAGAGCAGCCGGTCGAGCTGCGCGCGCGGCTGGTCGGGCATCTTGGGCAGCTCGCGCAGCTCGTGCGGGAGCCGCACGGCGGGGATGTTCAGGTAGCGCGTCAGGTAGCAGTACATGGCCCCGTGGTAGACCGCCCGGTAGAGCGCCGTAGCCGTCTCGGGTCGGTCACCGAACCGTGCGGCCAGCCGCTCGACCGCGTGGCAGTAGCTCACCAGGTGGAGCACGTCGTCCCAGTCGTTCTCGTTCTGCAGGTGGAATCGCGCCACGCGGAACATCGCCGCCCGCACCAGCCGGCCGGCGAGGGCCTGCACGCCGGCGCCGGCGGCCACCGCCCGGTCGAGCGCCGCGCAGATGCCGGGCACCTCCTCGTGCAGCAGCGTGTGCACCAGATCGCCGTCGCTCCAGGTCGGGTCGACCGCGGGGCGCTGCTCGAGCAGCTCGAACGAGTGCGTCACCGGCTCGATCATCTCGCCCCACTCGGCGGCGGCCTCTTCGTGCCGTCGCGCGCCGGCCATCGGCTGCACCAGCGAGCCGAGGATGGCGGCCGTGTGCTCCGGTCCGAGGTGGTCGAGCAGCTCGTAGGCCTTGTTGGTGAAGTCGATGATGTGCCCGACCGAGAGGAAGTAGTGGTCGGTGGCGGCCTGGAGGAGCATCTGGGCGATGTCTTCCAGCGACCGGCCGTTCTTCAGCGCGGTGATCAGCACGCGTTCGGCGCCCTGGGACTCGCGGTCCTCGATCATGTGGCGGAAGAGACGGACCTCCTCGTCGAACCCGGCCGACGGCGCGGCGGGGAGCGACAGCACCTGGCGCCGCGGCGCGCGGTTGGCGCTGTCGCGGGCGACGTGGATGCAGGAGTGGACGAGGGCGAGGAGGCGATCCTCCTCGGGCAGGCGGTCGCCGGCGTTGAGCAGGCAGGTGAGGATCACCAGCCCCGGGCCGAAGCCCTCGCTGCGGAAACGCAGGCCGTGCTCGACGATCTGGGAGACGATCTCCCGGTCGCCCAGCCCGGCGCCGCGGAGCGCGCAGAGCGCCTTGGCGATGAGGAAGGTGTTGGTCTCGGTCATGCCGAGCGCCAGGTTGCGCTTGCCGCGCTCGATGCGGGCCTCGATGGAGGCGCCGCGCGGCTCGGATGACACGTAGATGTCGCCGTTACGGAGCTCGACGTCGTACGAGCCGACGTCGTCTCCGCCGGCCGTGAGACACCCGCCGGTGCCCAGCTCGAAGCGCCAGTGGTGCCACGGACAGCGCAGCACGCCGTCCTTGAGGGTGGCTTCCACGAGTGGGTAGGCCATGTGCGGGCAGCGATTGTCGACCGCGTGGACGCGCCCGCCGGAGTTGAAGAGGGCGATGGCGTGGCCTTGAACGTTGGTGGCCAGCGAGGCACCCTCGGGCAGGTCGGCGGTCGCGGCGACGCGCACCATGTCAGGCATGGCAGGTCTCCTACCACGCATTATGGAGCGGCGGCCGTAAGCGGGCGAAGGAACGGATGCCCGCCGGCGCAAGGGTCACGCCCGCTCGCCTATCCTGCGATCTCCTCGAGCCACCCGCGCACCCGCGCCACCCCCTTTACCACCGCCTCGCGCGGGCTCAGCTCGCGGCCCTCATACTCGATGTCGAGGCAGCCAGCGTAGCCCGCCGCGCGCATCGCCCGGAGCGTGGCGAGCTGGTCCACCGCGCCGTCGCCGAGCAGCGCGCCGCGCCGCCAGCGGCCGTCGAGCCCGCGGAACGCACCCTCGGTGCCGGCTGGCATGACGTAGAAGTCCTTGAGGTGGGCGTGCACCACCCACGGCGCGCTGGCGGTGAACGACTCGCCCGCCTGCTCGCCGCCGCAGGTGACGTTGCCGTTGTCGAACGTGATCCGCAGCTCCGGGAGCTCGGCCACGGCGCGGTTGACGTCGGCGGAGACGACGAACGGCGAGTTGGGCGAGGGGAAGTTCTCGACGGTGGTCGTGACGCCCGCGGCCACGCACTCCGGCATCACTTCGGCGAGCCCGGCGACGTACCGCTGGAAGCTCTCCTCGCGCGGCACGTCGGGCTTGCCGGCGACGGGGAGCATGACCTTGTCGGCGCCGAGGGCGACGGCGGTGTCGATCCCGCGGCGGAAGTCGTCCTGCCCGGCGGGCACGGTCAGGTCGGCGAAGAAGGTGTAGCAGCAGGTGCGCAGGCCGTGGTCGTCCATGACGCGGTGGACGTCGGCGGCGGCCTGCTCGTAGGTGGTGACCCAATCGACCCACTGGAGGCCGAGCTCGACGGTGAGGGCGCACAGGCCGGCTACGTCGAAGGGCTCACCGGCGGGGGTGCCGCGGGCGAGGGTGTAGGACATCATGGCGATCTGCACGGCGGGGCTCCGGAGGATGGGATTCGGAGTGGCACGGACGGGACCTGCCGCGGCCGATTGGGGTATACTCAACCACGGAGACGGGCCATGGCGACCATTACCCTGGACATTCCGGACACGCTGACGCCAGAGGAAGCTCGCCTCGAGTTCGCGATCGCGCTCTACGCGCAAGAGAAGGTCACCTTCGCACAAGCGCGCGACCTGGCCGCGCATACCACTTGGTCGTTCCGGCAGGAGCTTGGCAAGCGCCGCATCCCGGCGCACTACGACGTCGAGGACTTGATGGCAGATCTCGCGGCGATGGAACGGCAGGGAATGTGATCGTTGTCGCGGACACGTCGCCTCTCGTTGCCCTGGCTACCATCGGCCACCTGGACCTGCTGCGAGAGCTGTTTGGTGAGGTGGCCATCCCGCGGGCAGTGTACGACGAGGTTGTCATCGCTGGCGCAGGGCAGCCGGGTTCGGCGGAGGTGCAGGCGGCCTGCTGGATCGTGGTTCACCCCGACCCGGCCCGCCCGGGTTGCTTTGGGCTCCATGCAGGCGAAGAGCAAGCGATTGCACTGGCGCTCCGACTGCGCGCGCAGTTCGTCGTGCTGGACGAGCGTCCGGGCCGCCGAGCTGCCGTGGAGCAGGGCTTGGTGGTGACAGGCACAGTGGGCGTTCTGGTGCGCGCTCGGCTGCGCGGGCTGTTGGCGGAGCTTCGGCCCGAGCTGGACCGGCTGCTCGCCGGCGGCGCGCTCTGGATCGCGCAGTCTGTCTACGACAAAGCCCTCCAGCAGGCCGGCGAGTGACCTGTCGTAGGTGGCATCGACACACGTGCGTCTACGCCGCCACCGAGCAGTCGTAGAGGGTTTCGGGCGCGAGGTCCAGGTTGCCCGGCCAGCAGACTGTGTCGTAGGCCACGTAGGCTTGTCTGAAGAGCGCGGGGTCGCGCAGCCGGCGCAAAACCCCTTTGTCGAGGAAGGGACGCGCGTCGAAGATCCGCGCTTCGCCGGTGTCGAACACCAACTCGAGATGGAAGTCGTCTCGTGGATTCACGCTGATCACTTTGTCCACGGGCGATGCCTCCTAGCGGAGCGGGTGGCCCAGGAAGCGTCTGTCGCTTGGCGGGTATTGCTTTGGCCACGACACTTTGCGCTGCCGTTGCAGGCGCTGGGCAGCGGCCGGCCGAGATGTGATACAATATCGTCGTTGGCATTGTGGGGGAGAAGTCCCAGAGGAGCAACAGAAATGCGCAAGGTGACGCATGAGGAGTTCCTGCGAGTGGTGGAGCAGGTCAAGCGGGACCAAGAGCAGACCGGGCTACGGCGGTGTGCGATTGAGTGCCGCAACTGGTGGTTCAGGCTGTCCCTCTCGAACCCAATGGCCGAAGCACTCCTGGTAGCCCTGTCGGCCACGGCGCCAGTACCCATTTCGGCTCTGTTCCTGCCTACCCATCTTGCGGGGCCTGCCCTCATGTACGTATGGCCAATCTGTTTTGCGCTCGTCTTCGCACCGCGGTACGGGCGACACGTCGACTTCCTGAGGGATGTCGAGGCCCAGCAGCAGCAAGGCCGAGAATGACACGGCTCCCTCTGTGGCTGGATCGGGCGAAGGAAGAGGGGGGCCGTTGCGTGCCCTTGAACACCATGCAAGTCCACCGCCCTCCAGTGGACACGGGATCGTGCGTCGCTTGGCGCTGCCTCACCTCTCCACCCTCCACTCATACCTCCTCCCATTGACCCGCGGGTCCGAGTTGTCGCTGGCTGAGAAGTACAACATCGTCACCCAGTGCGAGAACCGCCCCTCGCCCTTCGTCCGGATGTCCGCGTGCAGGAAGTGCGCCGGGCCGAGCTCCTTGCCGTCCTCGAACAGGTGCAGCGTCGACGGCGGGCCGTCCTTGATCCCATCCCCCGGCCACTGCGGACCCAGCGTGAAGTTGTAGCAGAAGCCCAGCTCCGGCCGGATCTGCGTCGGCGCCAGCGTGCCCTGCAGTGGCAGCGCGAAACGGTACCCGTCCTGCTCCACTCCGCGGAAGCCCACCGGCGTCTGCATCGCCAGCGTCGCCGCGAGCAGCTCCAGGTAGTCGAGGTTCACCCCCAGCCCGTTCGTGTTCGTCAGCCGGAGCGTGTGCTTCCCGGTCGTCAGCGTCAGCGCCGCCGGCTTGCTCGCCGCCTGGAGGCTGGTCAGAGCCCAATCGTCCGCCACCTCGGAGCCGTAGCCGCCGGTGGCGGGGAAGGCGAGCTCGCCCACGTCCTTGCCGTCCACCGCCAGCGCCCGGGCCGAGCCGGTCGGCACCGCGTACCGCGCCGCCAGGTAGTAGCGGTCGTCCGCCGGCACGTCGAACTCCCACTCCAGCCAGTGGCCGGTGGTGTCGTAGTGCGAGAGGGACAGGCCGGACGCGTTCAGCTTGTCGGTGCGGACGTGGATCACCCCGCCGCCCTCGCGGGCGAAGCCCTCCGCCTCGATCCGCTCTACCAGCCCCCACTGCCTCAGCCCGAAGTCGTCCGGCGCCGGCGGCAGATGGAGGGTGCGGCGGGAGACGTTCGTGTGCCCCTGGCCGTCGCTCACGGTCAGGCTGACGGGCACCTGCCCGCCGTGCGCCACGCGCTGCCGCACTGTCTCGCCGGTCGCCTTCTGCTCGCCGATTTGCCACGCGTACGAGGCGATCCTGCCCTCGGCCGACCTGGAGCCGCTTGCATCGAGCGCCACCTCGGAGCCGTCGGCCGTGCGGGTGATGGTCGCATCGAACTGCGCCAGGACCTGGTTGAGCAGGTTGATCCGGGCGTAGGCGATGCCGTTCATCTCGTTGGCCTGGCCGATCACGTCGAGGGTGGCCGAGGGCGCCGAGCCGCCGCGCTCGCCCGCCGTCATGAAGCTGTTGAACGGATGCTGCAGCGCCACCCGCACCGGTGCGCTGAAGGTGCCGTCGGGGTACATCTCCAGCAGCCGGTTCTCGGCCAGCCCGCGCCCCTGCGCATCCGCACCGGACACGTAGTAGAAGACGAACAGCCGGCCGTCCGGTGTGGCCTGGAAGTGGGCGTAGCCGGGCACTTCTCGTGTCTCCTGCTTCTCGCCGCCCTTCTGCAGGCAGACCTTGCGGCCCACTTGGCCGTTCTCCACCACCGCGTACATCAGCGACTGGGTGGCGAGCGCGTCGGGGAAAAACTGGTCCCGCACGCGGGTATCCCAGACGCTAGATTCGAGCCACAGCAGGTGCGCGCGGCCCTGCGCGTCGATCCACAGGTCGAGGTTGGTGATGTGGCCGCAGGTCTTGTCGCAGTCGGCGACCAGGATCCAGGGCTTCCAGGCCTCCTTCGTGATGTCCGGGGTGTAGCAGTAGTAGAGCCGGCGGAAGTCGTAGTCCCATTGCTGCCCGTTGTGGAGGATCAGTTTGTACTCCCGCCACTCGCGCACGGGCTCGATGATGTCGCTGACGCCCATGGTGTGGGCGGCGCGGTTGCGCAGGGCCATGTTGTGGTAGCAGACGCGAATGAACTCGGGCTTCTCGAACTCGGCGCCGAACGGGACGCTGAGCTTGCCTTGGGCCGACCACTTGCCATCGCGGTCAAGGAAGCTCCAGTAGATGCTGTCGTAGCCGAGGTTGTTGAAGTAGAGCGCCTCGTGGTTGGGCCCGTCGACGCAGAAGCCGCGGTAGGAGTGCTCGCTGAAGGTGGGCGGGTCTTGCCAGACGGGGAGCATGGTCTGCGGCGGCGCGGCGGGGTGGGCGGTGTCGAAGACGAGCACCTGCGGCTGGGCGGCGCCGTTGTAGGTGCCGGGCTCGGTGAGGGTAGGGTTGGAGGTGAGGAGCAGGCGGCCGTCGGCGAAGACGCCGAGCGGGCAGGGCTCGCGCTGGCGACCGGTGGGGTCGGCCTGGATCAGCTTCCACTCGCCGTCGATGAGCTGGAAGAGGGTCCAGCGGGTGTTGTTGAGGGGCTTCTGGTCGGGGAGCACCTCCATGCCGCTGGCGAAGACGTTGTCACCGAGGCGGGCGAGGACGGTGGAGCCGTAGCACCAGAGCGGCCCGGCACCGTTGTTGGGATTGCCGGGGACGTAGATCTGGCCCTCGGCCTCGACCACGGGGAGCAGGGGCGGGGCGGCGAGGGCGGCGGTGGCGAGGAGGAGGGGCAGGATGCAGTGCATGGTGAGCGGCTCCGCCTGCCCATTCGGACCATTTGGGGGAGTCCCTGCCGCCGCTGCTGCTCAGCGCAGTCAGGCAGCTTGCGAGCCCCGCCGGTAGACCGAGCCGCCGCGCGGTGCTATGCTCGCGCCCACTTCCAGATCGGGGCCGTCGGCGGGAGGAACCCATGCTCTGGTTGCACTTCCTGCTCTGCTCGGGGCTGCTCGTCGTCGCGGCCATGATGCTCTCGCGGTACGGCGACGTCTTGGCGGAGAAGACGGGCCTCGGGCGATCCTACATCGGCACGGTGGTGCTGGCGGCCGCCACGTCGTTGCCGGAGCTGGTGACTGGCACCTCCGCGGTGGTCTGGCTGGATGCCCCCGACCTGGCCGTGGGCGCGATCTTTGGGAGCTGCCTGTTCAACCTCGCCTTGCTGGCGGTCATGGACCTGGCCTGGCGTCCCGGCGCGATCCTGACCGAGGTGCAGCCCGGGCACCTCCTTTCCGCCGGGATGGGCATCCTGCTGGTGGGACTGGCCTCGCTCGGCGTGCTGTTGGGCCCCACGTATTCGGGTGCGGCCGGCTGGCCGGTCGGGCCGGTGAGTCTGGGCATCGTGATCTTGTACCCGCTCTGCGCCCGTGTGCTCCACCGCTTCGAGCACGAACGCCAGGCAAAGGCACTTGCGGAGCGGGCTGAGAAGCTGGAGTACGAGCACATCCCGGCGCGCACGGCCTACCTCAAGTTCGCGATGAGCGTGATCGGCGTGTTCGTGCTGGGTGTCTGGCTCGCCTCTCTCGGCGACCGGATCGCGGCGAGCACGGGGCTCAGCCGCGGGTTCATGGGCACGCTGTTCCTGGCGGCGGCGACCTCGCTGCCGGAGGCGGTGGTTAGCCTGGCGGCCGTTCGGATGGGGGCGTTGGACCTGGCCGTGGGCAACGTGCTGGGCAGCAACGTGTTCAACATCGTCGTTCTGGCCATCTTCGACGTCGCCGATCTTCGGGGTAACCTGTGGGCACACTTGTCTCCCGCCCACACGCTGGCGGGACTTGCGGTGATCGTGATGACCGCCGTGGCGCTCCTCAGCCAGGTCTACCGCGTCGCCAGTCGGCGGCCACGGCGGTTCGGGTGGGATGGCGGCGCCTTGCTCGGGATCTACGTGCTGGCGATGTGGCTGCTCTATCAGCAACGGGGGTAGGCGACGCTGGGGCCGACGATTGCGTCCGCGGTGTGTGAGGGGCAGGGCCGGGCGGTCAGCCCTGGCGTCCTGCCAACGTAATGCCCGTCTGTTCCCAACGGACTCCCACATCGACACTCCGAGTGCCGTCCACCGCCCGCCGAGTGGACCGGGGGCCTCGATGTCAGCAGCCAACACCACCCACGGCCGCCCTCTCCACGGGCGCCGCTCTGCGTTCAGGAGGGATCCATGAAGGGCAAGCTCTTGCTCGTCGCCGCCGGCGTCGCGCTCGGCGCCGCGTTCACCGCCGCCGTCATGCGCACCAACGCCATTCCCCCGCCACAAGTCCAGGTCCCGCCTCCGCGGCAGGCGGACAACCGGCAAGTCGTGCCGCAGAAGCCCGTCGCCGCCTCGACCGAGCCGGTCGATCAACTGCTCGCCGGCCTGCGCGTGGTCGGCTTCTCGCGCCACGAGGACGTCGGCATCTTCGCCCTCGCCGCTCCGCCGGCCCGTTCGACCCGCGACTACGTCACCCTCGACCAGGCCCTGCGCGACGGCGGCCTGACCATGAGCGAACTGCCGGGCAAGGCCGAGGTTGCGCGACGGCAGCCTGAGCATGAACGAGCTGCCGGGCCAGGCCGAGGTCAACAGCATCCAGGTCGCCAACGGCGCCAAGGGCTGGGTGTTTGCCATGAGCGGCGAGATCCTCGCCGGCGCCAAGCAGGACCGTACGCTGCAGCAGGACGCCCTCTTTGCGCCCTCGGGCGGCAAGCTCGTCGTCCCGGTCTTCTGCACCGAACACCACCGGTGGACGCAGACGAGCGCCAACTTCGAGCCCGCCTACGCCAACGTGCCGCAGTCCGTTCGCCGCGCGGCCCGCGTGGAGAGCAGTCAGAGCGGCGTGTGGGACAGCAACCGCGCCCGGCGAAGGTGCAGGAGGCGCTGCGGCCCTACCAGAGCGCGCTCAAGGACCTGCCGGCGATGGGCCCGGACATCGTCGGCGTGCTCGTCACGCACGGCCGCGCGATCGTCTGTCTCGACGTCTTCGCCAGCCATGATCTGCTCCTCAAGCTGTGGCCGAAGCTGCTCCAGTCGTACACGACGGAAGCCGCCGCCGGACGCGCGCAGGGCACCGTCACGCTGGAGGAGGCGCAGCGCTTCCTGGTGGAGGTGCGCGCGGCGCAGCGCACGCCGGGCACCACCGATGGCGCGGGCTCGGCCGTCAAGATCCGCACGGAGCGGCTGAGCGGCTCGGCGCTGCTCGATGGCGAGGTGGTGGTCCACCTGGACGCCTTCCCCACCGCCGCGAACGTGCCGGCGGCGTCTCCCGGCGGGATGGACCTGAACGAGCGGCGGCGGGACCGCCTGGGGCGTTGACCGACATCGTCGCGGCTTCCACGGCCGGAGAGTTCGCGGCGGCGCGGCGGCTGATCGTCGCCTACCAGCAGTGGCTCGGGCTGGACCTCGAGTTCCAAGGCTTCGCCCGCGAGCTGGAGACGCTCGCGGAGGTCTACGGGCCGCCCGGCGGCACGATGCTTCTGGCCCGGCACGACGGCGAGTGGGTCGGCTGCGCCGGGGTTAGGGCGCTGGCGCCAGGCGTGGCCGAGCTGAAGCGGCTGTTCGTGCTCCCGGAGCAGCAGGGCCTGGGGCTCGGCCGAGCCCTGGTGGAGGCGGCCATCAGCGCCGCGCGAGAGCTGGGCTATGGTGCGCTCCGGCTCGACACGCTGGAGCGCCTCGATCGCGCTAACCGCCTCTACGCGGGCCTCGGATTCCGCCGCATCGAGCCCTACCGTAGCAACCCGGCTCCGGATGCCGTGTTCATGGCGCTACAGTTGGCCTAGCTGGGACCAACAGCCGAGAACGCGTCCGCAAGAGGCGCCCTCGCCCGCCGTTGGCCCGGCCCGCTTGCGCAGCGGGTGGCGGGCGAGGGCGCCCGCCCCACACGGGGTTGGCTGGAGGCGTCTGGGCACAACCAAGAGCGGACCCCACTCCGGCGACGATGGCCGGGTGGGAGGTCGGCGTTACCGAAACCGGCGAGCAGAGCGGCCTGTAACGGGTGGGACGGGGTGACCCGCCGCCGAGGGAGGCGACCACCGTGCGACCGGTTCGGCGTGCGACGCTGCTGGCTGTGCTGTCGCTGCTGCTGGCCGGCTGTCGGTCCTCCGCTCAGGACGCCCCGCCGGCGCCCGCCACCCGGCCGTTCGACCTCGGCTTCACCCGCTGGCCGGCCGACCTGACCCTCGGGGGCGTCACCATGGCGCAGCACTTCGCCCACCAGCACGGCGACGTCGTCTCGGTCATGTTCATCGGCGGCATCCCGTGGCCCGAAGCGCTCGCCGGCAAGCCGTTCTCGAAGGACGTGGAGGACAACTTCGCCTACCGGCCGCCCGACGGGAAGAAGCTGTTCCTCTCCATCTCCCCCCTCAATGACGACCGCAGCGGTATGGCGCCCTACTGGGGGGAGAAGGACAACCTGCCGCTCCCCGAGCCGTGGAGCAAGCTCGCCTTCGACAGCCCGGAGGTCGAGCAGGCGTTCCTCAACTTCACGCTCCGCGCGGTCAAGGCCATGCACCCCGACTACCTCGCCGTCGGGATCGAGCTGAACGTGCTCCTCAGCAAGGCTCCTGCCAAGTGGCCGGCGCTGAAGACGCTGTACCGTGCCACGTATGAAGCCGTCAAGAAGCAGTACCCCGAGCTGCCCGTCTTCTTCACCACCGAGGTGCTGCACTACAAGAAGCTGGCCAGCGAGGCCAAGGGCGTGGACCAGGAACGCGAGGTCGCCGACCTGATGCGGCACAGCGACGTGTTCGCCATGAGCATCTACCCGCACATGAGCTATGACGTGCCAAGACCGCTGCCCGACGACTTCCTCGACTTCGCCACGCGGCTCGGCAAGCCCATCGCCGTGTCCGAATCCGGAATGACCTCGCGCAACGTGGAGCTGAAGGCGTTCAAGCTGACGCTCCACGGCTCGGAGGGCGAACAGCGGCACTTCACCGACCTGCTCCTCCGCACGGCGGCGCGCGACCGCTACCTGTTCGCGATCACCTTTGCCACCACCGACTTCGAGAAGCTCTGCGCCAAGCTGCCCGCGCCGGTGGACGACCTGGCCCGGATCTGGGCCTACACCGGACTGCAGACGAGCGCGGGAGAGGCCAAGCCCGCCCTGGCGGTGTGGGACGCCTGGCTGCGGGCGCGCTACGAGCGCTGACCGGCGACGCGCTTGATCCTCGGCGGCGGTTGGGATTAGACTTGCCCTCGTGGGTGCTTCGGCCCGGGGAACGCGCGGGGGCGGTTGGTCGTCGTGGGAATGGACCGGCTTGGCGAGGGGAACGCGATGCGCACGTACTGCTGGGTGGTCTGGTACGCTCTGTGTCTGGCGGCGGGGGGCGCCCTGGCTGCGCTGCCCGGCCCCATCGGGCATCACCAGAAGGTGGCGGTGGTCGTCTGCCGCTACCACGGCGGAGACGACCCGCAGATCTCCGCCGCCGACTGGGTGACCATGCTGGACAAGGTCATCAACCCCTACTACCGGTTGCTGAGCAACGGCCGGACCAGCTTCGATTTCAGCGCGGTGGAGGGCATCTGCGAGTTCATGGAAGATGAGCCGGAGCGGCTCCGCCCGCCGGGCCAACCGGCGCCGGGCAACCCCCTGGCGACCGAGGGCGAAGCCGCCCGGCAGTGGGCACAGCAGGCCTTTCGCGAGGGGCAGCAGGCGGTCTGGCATGCGTCGCGCAAGGGCGTCGACTTCAGCACCACGACCCGCATGCTCGCCTTCACGCCGCGCCGCGGGCGGGCCTGCTCCACCATCGGGCACTGGGGCATCTACAACAACGGCCAGCAGGGCTTCACCAAGATCTCCCTCGGCGTCTGCCCCGAGCTGGACAAGGACGGCAACGCCGCCTTCGACCCGGCGACCCTGCTCGACAACGTGGTGGAAACCGACCCACCCGTCAAACGCCTGGCCCAGGTCATCAAGAACGTCAACTCCCGCTTCGTGCTGTGCACGGTGGCGCATGAGCTGGGGCATCAGCTCGGCGCCAACGACCTCTACCGCGAAGGCACACCGCCGGGCGAGGACGACTACACCGACGCCTGGACCCTGATGGGCAGCCAGGAGTTCCAGCATCTCGACGCTTGGAACCGCTACCTCTTCGGGTGGACCGACCCGAACCGCATCAAGACCTATTACCCGCCCTTCGGCGGCGACCGCGACGCCGTGATCGAGCTGGCGTCGCCCTACGAGGCCACCGGGCCGACCGGGCAGGACAACTCCGTGTACGAGACCATCCGCTTCAGCTTCGGCCCGCCGAGCGCCGTCACCGGGCAGCCCGCCGTGCCGTTCCGTGGGCTGGTGGTGGAGAACCGCGTGCCCAGCGGCACCGCCGACACCAACCTCGACCGCTTCATCAACGACTTCGGCTACGACGATGGTGTGCTGGTGACCCAGATCACCCAGAACCTGCCCTGGGGGCAGGTGGTGGTGCAGTCGCGGCAGACTGGCGACAACCTCAAGCACGCCGCCTGGCAGCCGGATAGCGGAGTCTACGAACGGCGCGTCGCGCGCATCACCCTCGATGTCGAGTCCAAGGTGGGCGACCGGCACCGGGTGAAGGTGCACTGGGGCCTGCCGCCGTCGCCGGACCTCTTCCTCGATCCCGGCCATCCGTGCGAGAGCCCCGACATCTGGCTCGACAGCCCGGGCAACGGCTTCGGCACCCTCAGCTCACCCAACCGGCAAGGCGACGGGCCGAGGGTGCCGGGGCCGCCCGAGCTGCAGCGGGTGTCGCACCGCATCATGGTTCGCGTGCGCAACCTCGGCGCCGTCGACTCGGTGGGCAGTCGCGGGCACGTGGTGGTCTTCGACCGGCCCAGCCTGGTCGATTTCGACTGGACGCACCCCGAGACGTTGCTGACGCTCGGTGGCGAGGAGCGTGGCTTCGACGTCCCGGCGGTGACCGCCAACGGGAGCGTGACCCTCACCGCGGCCGACGACTTCCAGCCGCGCGGCGGGCCGTTCATGATGATCGTGTGGCTCGAACCGGCGCCGGCAGCCGACCGGACACCGGAATGGAACCCGCTCAACCAGGTCGCCGCGGAAGCCGTCTGGCACTACGAGACGACGGTCGGTGGCGGCTCCGCGGCGCTTCCTGGCGGGCGAGCCCGCCTGGGTCTGGCCGCCTTGACCGGCCAGCCGCTGCAGTGGACCGCCGCCGGGTCGCCGTACGCACCCGTGTCCATCCCTCTCGAGATCCTCAACGCGGACTCCCGGCAACGGCCCCTCGTGTTCGCCGCCATCCCCGACGGGATCCCCACTGGGTGGCAGGCGGAGCAGCGCGCGTTCGACGCCTACATCGGGCCGCGCAGGTCCGCAAAGTTCGAGCTGAAGCTGAACGCCCCGGCCGGGGTGAAGCCGGACACCTCCTGGGTGCCCACGCTGACCGGCTACGTGCAGTACGGCGACAGCTTCGTCAACATCGGGCAGATCCCGGTGCGCATCGACGTCTGCCTGCCCACCACCACGAGCCTGGAGGTCAAGGTGGCGGGCAGCCAGGCCACCTTCACCGGTCGCGTTGCGCCCTCGCCGCGAGCGGCCAGCGGGGTGACCGTGTGCGTCACCGGGAGCCATGGGAAGGTGCAGTTCGCCAATGGCGGCGACACCGGCTTCGCGGTTCTGCCGCTGGACGGGCGCGGCAACTTCAGCGGGAGCCTGGCGATCGAGCCGACCGTGTCGTACCAGGCAGTGGCCAGCTTCGGCGGGACGCAGGGCCGCGCGTCGAGCCGGTCGGCGGTGGTGTCGTTCGGCAGGGCCTCGCCGCGCACGCCGAACCTGACCCCGCGCGAAGGGCCGGGGACCAGGCCGGGGAAGCTGTAGAAGACGCCGTGGAGCGGGTGCGAACGGGGTAGAATGGTGGCCATGAGCACCGACGAACTGCGCAAGGCGGCGCTTACCCTACCACTCGACGAACGCGCGAAGCTCGCCTGCGAACTGCTGCGCAGTCTCGATGAGCCGGCGGATGCGGATGCGGATGCCGCCTGGATCGAGACCATCGAGCGCCGGGCACGCGAGCTTGCAGACGGGTCGGTCCAGCCGGTGGAGTGGGAGGAAGCGCGCCACCGGATCGCGCAGCGTCTGCGTGAGCGTCGGCAGTGAGGGTCGAGCTCCACCCGGAAGCGGAAGCGGAGCTGTTCGAGGCGGCCGCATGGTACGATAGCCGGCGTCCCGGGCTCGGGGACGAGTTCCTGGCAGAGGCGGACCGGTGGATCGACGTGATCTCCGAGTCGCCTGGCTCCTGGCCCCGGTGGCCGGGTGCACCGCCGCTGGAACCGCCCGCCCGCCGGGCCATCATCGACCGTTTCCCCTACGCAACTGCTTACCAAGTGCTTCCGGGTCGCGTTCGGGTGCTCGCGTTCGCCCACACGAGTCGTAGGCCGTTCTACTGGGCAAAACGGTCGGGCTGGTAACAGCGTTGGCACGGCCACTCCGTCCATGCGCAGCCGCCGTCACCGCACCGCCAGCACCACCGTCTCCTGCCCGCCGAGCGACACCTTGAACCCCTTCCCCGGCGCCGGCATCTGCATCTTGTCGAGCAGCCGGGTCACCGCCGTCGCCGCGACCGCCAGCCTCACGGACGCCTCCACCGGCTGGTCGCTCGGATTGTGCAGCACCAGGAAGTACGGCTTCGCGTTGCCGTAACGCTCGAGCCGCACCGAGCCCGGCGTCAAGCGGGCCTGAGTCACCGGCTCCCAGCCGGCCGCCGCCAGGTCGCGGAAGGTCTGGGCGAAGCGCGCCATCACCTCGGGCTTGTTGCCGTGGCCGGGGTAGATGCCCCAGAGCTGGTTGCGCGCCACCTCCCAGTCGGGCCGCGGCTCGTAGGGCAGGTCGGTGCACACCTTGCGATAGGCGATCGCCCGGGCGAAGTCGGGGTCGGCGAAGCGTGGCGCCTCAGCGCCGAACACGTCCAGGTACGGCGCCGCGAAGGTCAGCCAGGCCGGCGTGTTGCCCCACGAGCAGTTGGCCATCAACACCAGCTTCCGCCCGTGCATGTCCGCCGCCAGCTTCCGCACCCACTCCACCGTGGCGAAGGCCGAGACCAGGACCGGCTCGTGCTCACGCGACGAGAAGCTCAGCGGCACGTCGGCATACCTGAAGTGCTCGCGCCGGTAGTCTACCCGCGCGTACTGCCCGTAGCCGCCGAGCGAATCGAGCCCGATCCCGTCGAAGTGCGCACCGGCCTCCTGCATCTCCAGCAGCCCACTCTCCAGGTACGGCTCGCGGCAGAACCAGCCCTTGCCTTGCGGGATGTCAGGGTCCAGGTCGCAGGGCAGGATCACCCCCCACTTACTTTCGCTCATCCACGAGTACTGCCCGACCATGCCGTACGGCTGCTGCGCCACGTCGTACTGCACCGACGCCTCGCAGGCGCGGGAGACCGTCTGCAGCATCTCGCGGCGCGAGTGGTCCTTGAGCCACCTGCCCGGCGTGTAGCTGGCGTAGCCGAGCTTCTCGTACTTCGCCAGCTCCTCCTCGCTGCCGGCGGCGACGCCCTTGAGGATGTACTGGAGCGCGGTGATGCCGTGCTCGTTGTCCCACTTCACCGCGTCGGCGCCACTCGGGCCCCAGTGGAAGCCGAACCCCGCCTCCAGCGCGCCCTCCATCTTGCTCATGTCGCCCCACACGAACCAGCCGCCCTGCCGCGGCGTGCGGACGGTGAACCAGTCGGGGAAGAACCCGTAGTAGCGCTGCAACGCCGAGCGGAAGCCCCAGACCGGGTCGTGGCGGTAGAGCAGGATGCGGAACGGCGCCTCGGAGAGCGGCCGGCCGTGGACGTTCTGCTCCGGGACCAGCCCGAAGTCGAGGGCCACGTAGAACAGGTGCAGCGCCGGGTTGTAGGCCAGCCGATGCACCACCGGCTCGTCCATGCGCACGGCCAGCGAGAGCCCGGCCCAGCCCGGCAACGTCACCGCGCCCAGCGGGTAGACGCTGTGCAGGCCGTTCTGCCCGTAGCCGACGCCGGTCTCCACGTAGGAGCACTCGCCGCGTTCTGCCGGCTGAGTGTGCGAGACGGACACGCTGTCCCACCACTGCCACTCGGCGGTGCTCAAGGGCAGCGCGAAGTAGACGGTCACCGCGCGGTCGGCGCCCTGTTGGTCGATCACCTTCCCGGCGATCTCCAGGTAGTCACCCGCTGAGCGGTAGGTTGCCTCGACGCGCAACGCCAGCGGCTTCACCGTGGCGGTCTGCACCAAAGTAGTGCCGCGCTTGGTGAGAGTGCCGCCGACCCGGACGGGTGGGCCTCCGGCGGCCGCGTTGCGCACCAGCAGCCCGGTGGGATGCCCCGCCGCCGCGCCGACGGCCTTGCCGTCCAAGCTCACCGAGCGCACAGCGCCGTTGCCGGCCAGATCGAGCTGCAGCCCGTCGCGCGTGCCGACCTTGCCAGCCGAGCCACCGGGCGGCGGCGCGGCCAGCTCCTGCTTGCCGTAGGTCTCGCTGTCGAACACGCTGCCGACCTCGCCCAGGCCCTCGATGCGCAGCTCGGCGAACTCCCAGGTGTAGGTGTGCGCCGTGGCGGGCGGCAGCTCGTAGAGGTAGAGGTCGAGCTGCCGGATGGTGGCCCGCGTGACGCCCTGGAGCCAGCCGCGGAGCTCCACCCAGCGGCCGACCGGGATGCGCTCGGCGACGCGCTGCTGCTTCATCGGATGCCCGGGATAGTCGGCCAGCCGGGTCTGGTCGTCGTAGAAGACGAAGTTGGCCACGCGGTCGCGGGCGGTGGGTGCGTCGTCGGTGACGCGCAGCTTGACCTTGAATCGGGCGTAGCGGCTGAAGTCCTGCGGTTCGGGCCAGAGCAGGCGGAGCTTGGGGTAGTCCTCATTGCCGCCGTCGGCGACGATCCTGACCGCCAGGGGCACCTCGGCGGTGGGCGGGAGGAGGGTCATCTGCGTGCCGCCGTTGTCGATCCCGGCGGACCACTGGCAGTCCGGTCCGAGGAGGTCGAGGTCCTGGGCCGCGGCCATGTGCACAGCCAGACAGAGCGCAACCATCAGCCACCGGTGCAGCATGGCGTCTGCCCTCCAGGCGCCACCGAGTTGGCCTTGGCTGCGCGCGGTCCTGCCATGCTCCACCGGCGGTGTGCCGCGCCGGAGCAACCTCGTCAAGGGCGTGGCCTTGCACGTCTGTATCCCAGGAGATACAATCAGGGCGTGGTAGAGATTCGCCGGACCGCGGTCTTCGACCATTGGCTCCGCGGCCTGCGCGACCGTGAAGCGCGGGCGCGCATCAACGCTCGCATCCGGCGCTTAGCGCTCGGCAACCCTGGCGACGCCAAGCCGTTGGGTGAAGGCGTCTCGGAACTGCGCGTTGATCATGGTCCGGGCTACCGCGTCTACTTCGTGCAGCGCGGGCCGACCGTCGTGGTCCTGCTTGCGGGCGGTGACAAGCGCACCCAGGAGCAGGACATCGCCACGGCTCTGTCGCTCGCGAGGAGCTTGTAGGAGACCCGTATGCCCAGAACCGAAACTCAGCCGTGGGACGCCGCCGAGTACCTGGAGACCGAAGAAGACATGGCAGCCTACCTCGAAGCCGCGCTCGAAGAAGGCGACCCGGCCCTGGTGGCCGCAGTCCTGGGCGACATCGCCCTGGTGGCCGCAGTCCTGGGCGACATCGCGCGCGCCAAAGGCATGGCCCAGATCGCCCGCGACACCGGCCTCGGCCGCGAGAGCCTGTACAAGGCGCTCTCGCCGGAGGGCAATCCCGAGTTCGCCACGGTGCTGAAGGTCGTGAGGGCGCTGGGCTTGCGGCTCCACGCCACGGCGGAGCAGACGTAGGGGGCTTGGCGCGCCTCACTCCGCGAAGTCCTTCTCCTCGCGCAGCGCCGTGCGGGTGTCCACCTCCCGACCCGTGGCCTGCGCCAGCAGGCCGTACAGCTCGGGCCGGCGGCTGCGGAGCCAGCGGCGGCCGGTGTTGAGGTGGAACAGCGCCGGATCGAGCGTGGCCGTGACGATGTCGTCGCCGGCGCGGCAAGTCTCGGACAACACCCGGCCGTAGGGGTCCAGGACCATCGCGTTGCCGGTCCGGATCTCGTCGTCATCCGGCCCGACACCGTTGCTGAAGACCAGGAACAGCCCGTTGTCGTGCGCCCGCGCGGGGAGCCAGCGCATCAGCCAGCCGCGCCCCTTCGGACCCGCCAGCTCCGCCTCGATGGCCGCCGGGTCGTCTGCGCGCCGGTCCCACAGGGCGCGGTCCACCAGGCCCATCTGGTGCGGGTTCGGCGAGCCGCAGCCGCCCGTCTGGTGCGGCGCCAGGAGCACGTCGGCGCCGAGGAGCGCCGTGCAGCGGACGTTCTCGCCCAGGTTGCAGTCGTAGCAGATCAGCACGCCCACCCGCCAGCCCCAGGGCGTGTCGAAGACGGTGTACTGGTCGCCGCAGGTGAGGTGCCTGCTGACGAAGGCGTGGAGCTTGTGGTGCCAGTGCAGCCGGCCGTCGGGCAGCGCCGCGGCCCACGTCTTGTAGAGCCGTCCGCTGGCTTCGTCGCGCTCGATGAAGCCGACCCCGACAAGCAGGTCGTGCTGCCGGGCGAGCGCGCGGAGCCGCTCGCACGAGTCCCCGTTCGGCACCGGCTCCGCCAGCTCCCAGAGCGCCTCGCGCGAGAGCTTGCGGAGGTGCCAGTAGCCGGTGATGCAACATTCGGGGAAGACGACCAGCTGCGCACCCGCGGCGGCGGCGGTGGCGACGTGCCGCTCGACGGCGGCCCAGTTGGCCGGTTTGTCGCCGGGCAGACTGATCATCTGCACCGCGGCGGCGGGAATCGGCGACTCGGGGGCCGTGCTCACGGTGCCGCCGGCCCCAGCCGCGCCTTGGTGGTGGGCGTGGGCGGCTCGGGCCCGATGTCGACACGGATCCGCGGCCGCTCGGGCCCCATCGCCTGCGGCACCGGCTCCGGCTTGGGTTTGGGCTGCGGCTCGGGCTCGGGCGGACCGGGCTTGGGCGGGATGTCCTCGCCGTAGGTCAACTGCTGCCGCAAGTAGTCCTCGACCTGCGGGAAGTTCTGCACGAGGTCCTTCTGCCGCTGCTCCCGGATGCGCTGGAGCTGCTCGTCGGTGGTCACCACGAACGGCGTGAGGAAGACCATCAGCTCGGTCCGCTCCTTGGTGTCGTCGGTGCGGCGGAACAGCGGTCCCACCAGCGGCAGGTCGCCCAGGATGGGCACGCTGGTCTTGCGCTCACTGGTCCGGTCGCGAATGATGCCGCCGATCACTACCGTCTGCCCGGATTGCACCATCACGGTGGTGGTGGCGACGCGGGTGGAGATGATCGGCAGCTCGTTGCCGCCGCTGACCAGCTTATCCGTGATCTCGTCGATGTTCTGGTTGACCTCGAGGACCACCATCTGGCTGCCCAGGCTGACGCGTGGCTTGACGTCGAGCTTGATGTCGACATCCTGGAAGTCGTACTGGGTGAGCAGTTGCCCGCCCTGGGTGAGCGACTGGCTCTTGGGCACGGGGAACTTGGTGCCGATGCTGATGGTCGCCTGCACGTTGTCGAGGGTGGTGATGTGCGGCGTGCTGAGCACCTTGACCTTGTTCTTGTCGGACAGTGCCTTGAGCAGCGCCTGGAATTCGCTGGAAACCAGGGCATACTTGATCCCCTGGGCGATGCCTGTGCTGGCGGCGTCGGTGCCGAAGTCGGTGCTGGCCTTGTCGCGGTTGAGGGGCGCCTTGTTCCAGGACAGCTCGACGCCGAGCTGCTGCTCGTCCTTGAGCGTCACGTCGGCGATGATCACGCTGATGTAGACCTGCGCCTGCGGCTGGTCGAGCATCTCGACGATGCGGCGCACCGCGGGGAGCGTGCCGGACGGCCCGCTCACCACCAAGGCGTTGGCGCTGTTCTCGGCCACCACGGTCACGTTCTGGAGTTGCTGGAGGGGGGAGTCCTGGCTCTGCGAGCCGCCGCCGAAGAGGAAGAAGAAGAAGCCCCGCCCGCCGCCCCGCGCGCCTTGCAGCACCCGCGTCAAGGTGTTGGCCACGGTATCCGCCTGGGCGAACTCGAGCGGGATCACTTCCACCGTGCTCTCCGTTTCGCTCGCCTGGTCGTACGCCCGGATGATGTCTTCGTAGACCAGCATGTTCTCCGGCGTGGCGGTGATCAGCAGCGAGTTGGTGCGCACGTCGGCGACGACGATGTTCTCCTTGAGCTTGGCGAACCCGGGCCGGCCCTGCTGCTGCTGCCGGCCGAAGAAGGACATGAATGCCGGCATGCGCTGGGCATTGCCCTGCGGCGTCTCGAACATGTTCTGCAGGTCCTCCGTCACGCTCTGGGCGTCGGCGAACTGGAGCTTGAAGCGCCGGAAAATGACCTGCGCCGTGATGTCGCGGTCGAGCTGCCGGATGACCTTCTTGAGCTCGTCGATGACCTCGCGCGTGCCGAACACCACGAGCGAGTTGGTACGGCTGTCAGCGGTGACCTTGACCTTCCCGCTGGGGTCGATCAGGCCCGCCTGGAGCATCTGCATCACCGCCTGCTGCTGCATCGGGTTGCGGCCGCGCTGAAGCTGGTTGGCGATGCTCCCCACCGGGTCGGCGTAGACGTTGGAAAGCAGCGTCTGCACGTCCTCGGCGTTGCCGTTTTCCAGCGGCACCACCTCGATCTCGCGCTGGTCAACGGGCGCTTCGTCCAGGACGGCGATGATCTCGAGCAGGCGCTTGACGTTGGTCGCGGCGTCGGTGATCACCAGCGTGTTGCTCTCGTCAAGCGACACCATGTTGGCGGTGTCTTTGGTGATCAGCGGCTGCAACTGCTCGGCCACGGTCTTGCTGGCCGATGACCTTCTCGCGCGGCCAGACCTCGATCACCTTCTTTGGGTCGTCGAGGCCGCCGATCACGGCGAAGCCACGCACGTTGAGGGCCGAGCGGAGGATCTCGAAGCTCTCCTGGGGCGTCACGTCTTTGGCCGAGACCACCGTGATGAAGCCCTTGAGGTCGGGGTGCATGGTGATGGTCACGCCCCAGATCTCGGACAGCGCGCGGAGCACGGCGCTGATCTCCGCGTTTTCGAAGGTCATTGAGACCAGGTTGTTGCGCCGCTTGGGCAGGTTCTCGGGATCCTGGACGGGCGGCCCACCGGGCTGCGAGCCCGGTTGCCCCGGCTGGCCGGGCTGACCGGGTTGACCCGGCTGGCCCGGCGGCTGTCCGGGCTGGCCCGGTTGGCCGGGTTGGCCCGGCGGCATCCCGGGCTGGCCCGGCTGACCCGGCGGCATGCCGGGCGGTGCGCCCGGGGCGGGTGGGCCCTGCACCGGCGTGCGAGCCCGCCCTCCCGGCCCGGGCGGCGAACCGCCGTCCGCCATCGCCATCGCCACCATCAGCAACGCGGCGCAGAGTCCGATCGCACACAGTGTTCGTTGCACACCACACTCCCCGATCACCGGCGCTTGTTGTACGGTCCGGAGGGTCAGTCGCCCAGCCGCGGCCCGCGGCCACCTTCGCCCCCGCCACCTCCTCCGCCGCCATTGCGCCGGCGGTTGCGATACTCCTCGAACCGTTGGCGCTGCTCGGGCGTCAACTGGCTCGGGTCGAACGAGCCCCAGCGGCCGCCGGAACCCGGCCCGCCCATCCCGCGCGGCCCCTCGCCGGGCGGCCCGCTCGCCGGCGGTGGCGGGGGCGGAGTCGCCGCCGGCGCCGCATTAGTTGTTTGGACAGTGGTCTTGTCGCCGAGTTTCAACGCGATCCGCTGCGCACCGAACGATCCGGCGGGCTCGACGAAGACCTGGTGGGTGTCCTCCGCAACCTCGACGATGCGGTAGCCGAAGGCCTCGTCGCCCACCTTCACGATCCGGGCCTGCCACTTCTCGGTGTTCTCGATCACCACTCGGTAGCCGTCTCCGGCGCGCATCAGCCCGGTCACCACGAGGGGCGGCTTGGGCGGTGTCACCGGCTGGCTCGGCGGCTGATTCTGGGCCCCCGCCGGAGCCGGCTTGGGTCCGCTCTTGGACTGCGACGAGGCCGCCTTCTGCGCCGGACCCTTGGTCTGCACCGCGGGGATGGTGGGCAGCTTGGCCTGCGGCGACTCCTTCGACTGCACCGCCACCAGCGGATCGAAGAGCTTGCGGCTGAGGATCCCCTGGTACACCGCGGGCACTTCGCCGCGCGCCACGGCGCCGCCCGGGCCCGGCCGGGTCGCGCCCGCCGTCAGCACCGCCGGCTCGGCCTCCGCCGGCCCGCCGGCGGCCGACGAGCCCGGATGTGAGCCTGCTCTGGACCCGCCCGGCGCACGCTCGCCGGCCAACAGGTCGGGGCCGTCCGCGCTCCCGCCCGCGCTGCGCCGAGTCGCCACGAACCAGCCGCCCGCCCCGAGGACGACGGTGAACCCCACCAGGATGGCGACGTCGCGTCCGGTGATCTGAGGCATCACGAGCTCCTCTTGCTGGCCTTCGCTTCGCGCTCGCGGGTCAGCTCGTCGCGCGTCTGGCGGTCCACCAGCGCATAGGCGACCACCACCATCTGCGCGTTGATCGGCTTGTCGGCCTTGTCCTGCCGCCGGAGCACCAAGCGCTCGGCGCCGATCAGCGAGGTCGAGCCGCGCACCTGGGCCAGGAACGCCACCACGCCGCGCAAGTCGCCATCGAGGCTGACCTGCACCGGCAGCTTGACCACGCCGTCCGTGTCGATCTGCTCGGGCCGGAGCTGCGTGCTGGCCACCGTCAGTCCGCAACCGTGCGCCAGGGCCTCGATCCAGCGGTAGAAATCCGTGGCCCGCGCGGCGCGGTCCGGCGCGCTCATCGGCGGGCCGTACTCGGCTTCCAGGCGCGCCGTCTGCCGCCCGTCTCGTCCGCGTTCGCGGATCTGCTGGGTCAGCTCCGCCGCCTTCTGCTGCGCCGCGGCGAGGTCCACCGCCATCTGCTGGTAGGGCTTGAGCACCGGCTCCCGGAGGAAGAACACGCCGGCGCCGAGCGCCACCACGAGCAGGATGAACAGCAGCGGCGTGCGCTCGCTCATCGCTTCACCTCCTTCCGCCCGGTGACCGACGCCGGCCAGAGGCAGGTGATCTGGAAGTTGTAGACCGTCTCGGTGCCGATCACCTGGGCGTCTGCGGACTCCAGCCGCACCTTGTCGAACCTCCCCAGGCTGTTGAGCACCTCGATGGTCTGCGCGATGGCCGCGTTGGAGTAGGCCTGTCCGCGCAGCGTGAGCGGCCGGCTCACGTCGATGTTCAGCTCCTGCAGCGACACGCCGCCGGGGAGCCGCGCGGTGAGGGCGCGGAGCAGCTCCAGCCAGTCGGTATCGCGGCGCACCTTGGTGGCCGCCAGCGTCAGCCGGCCGAGGTAAGCGGGATCGTCGCCGCCCTGCTGCCGAAGCTGCTCTTCGAGCCGCACCACTTTGGCCTGCGCCTCGTCGACGGCCAGCCGCCGCCCGTGGAACGCCTGGTAGAACCACAGGCAGCCGGCCAGGAAGAGCGCGAAGAAGACGGTCATCGCCGCGGCCACCAGCGAGGTCTGGCGCCGCTCCGCCGCCGCCTGCACCGTGGCCCGCGGCCGCAGGTTTGCCTTCAGCGCCACGTCGCCGCCGCGCGCAGCCAGTCCGGTGGCCACGGCGAACGCCGCGGCGTGACCGGCCATGCCCTTCTGCTCGCGGCTGCCCAGCCACGGATCGCCGACCAGCACCTCGCACGGCAGCGCTTCCACCAGCCCCTCGACGCGCTCGCCCGCTTGCGACCCCACCAGCAGGAGCCGCAGCACCGGCGAGCCGTGGGAGGCGGCAAACGCCTGCAGGGTGCGGCGCAGCTCCTCGGGCAGCGCGGCGTCGGGCGCCGACAGGGCGTGCACCAGGCGGAGCCGGCCGCCGCCGTCGAGGATCACCAGCTCGCCGCCCTCGGGCTCGAGGTTGGCCACCCCCACCGGCGCGCCCACGCCGCGCGCGGCTACTGCGAAGAGGTTGGCCAGCGCCATCGCCGAGACGTCGATCACCGAGGCGCTGAGCCCGGCCAACTGGAGCGGGCGGGAGAGCCGGGCGATCAGCTCTTTGCGCGCCGAGACCATCGCCACCGTGGCGCTGCCGCCCGGCTGTCCGGGGTCGACAATCGCGTGGGAAAACTCCACCTGGTCCACGGGCAGCGGGATCTGCGCCGCCGCCTCCACCTCCGCCAGGCGCGAGAGGTTCTCCTCGGAGGTGGCCGGGAAGCTCACCAGCTTGACGCTCGAATCGCGGAGCGGGAGGCCGAGCACCACCTGCCCGACGCCGCGGCCGTGGTGCTCGAGGAACTGGCTCAGCGCCGCGGCGGCGGTAGCCTCTTCCTCGTCCGCCAAGGGCAGCGCGGCGGCGTCATGGACCTGGATCCGGCCGCGGCGATTCTCCGCTGTCACCACGCGGAGCTGCGCCGAGCCGAACTCGATCCCGAGAGTCCTCAAAGCCTACTCCATCCTGCGGTAAATCAGCCGCAGCGAGCGCTGCGGCCCCTCGCTCGCGCCGCTCGCGGCGTCCGTCGGGG
>JACPDV010000177.1 GCA_016183835.1 Armatimonadota bacterium | reverse complement strand
CGGTGGGCACGCTCGCCCTGATCCACGCCATCGACCGGTTCGACCCCGAGCATGGCACGCGCTTCTCCACCTTTGCCACCCCCACCGTGATCGGCGAGCTGCGGCGCTACTTCCGCGACAAGTCGTGGGCGATGAAGGTGCCGCGCCGGATGCAGGAGCTCAACCGCGCCGCCAACCAGAAGCGCGAGCTGCTGACCCAGCGCTTCGGCCGCTCGCCGAGCTACCTCGAGATCGCCGATGAGCTGGGCGTCTCGGAAGAGCAGGTGATCGAGGCCGTGGAAAGCGGGCGCGGCTACGATCTGGTGTCGATGGATTATCTCACCGGACCCTCCGAGGACAGCACCAGCGAAGGCCCCGGCGAGATGGACGAGCGCCTCGGCAACGTGGTCCGCCGGGTCGAGGTGGAGCAGGCCATCCAGAGCATCCTGGAGCCCCGCGAACAGGAAATCGTGCGGCTCTACTATTTCCATGAGCGTTCGCAGACGGAGATCGCGATCCGCCTGGGCATCTCGCAGATGCACGTGTCGCGCCTGCTGAGCCGGGCCAAGTCGAAGCTGCGGCGCTACCTCCAGGGGTGAAGCCATGTCCGGCAGCGCCGGGATCTTGCTGGTCGTGGGCCTGCTCGTGGCGTTCTCCTTCACCACGCAGCCGTCGCCGGGGCTGCGGCGGGTGCGGACCACGCTCATCGGCGGGGGGGGCCTGCTGCTCGTGCTCGGCTTCCTGCTGCTGGTGGTGCCGCCCCTGGCGCGGCAGGTGCAGGGGATGGTCGCCTTCGCCGCGCGCGGGTTCGACGTGCAGGCGCTGCCGAGCTCGTTCACCCGGCAGGACAAGCTGATCACCGGCGTGGCCAAGACCGCACTCGGGCTGGGGCTGAAGAAGGAGTGGGTCGACGAGCTGGAGGAGAACCTCGAAGTCTACAAGGTCGACCGCCACCTCAACGCCGTCGCCAAGTGGATTGCGGAGCAGTTCAATAAGCCCGCCCGCTGGCTCGGCTCGCAGGTCACCGGGCTGCTCTGGCTGGTGCTCCTGCCCTTCACCCTGTTCTACTGTCTGCGCGACTTCGACCCGCTCCGCCAACGGCTGTATTACCTGGTGCCCCGCGACCGGCGGGTCGAGGTGGCCGGCGTGGCCGGCGAGGTCAACCGCGTGCTGGGCGGCTACCTGCGCGGCTACTCGCTGCTGTCGCTGGCGGTGGGCGTCGTCCAGACCACCGTGCTGCTGATCCTGCAGCCCATCTTCCACTTCCACTACGGTCTGTTCATGGGGCTCCTGGCGGGGGTGACCTACTTCGTGCCGTTCCTCGGCAGCCTGGTGGCCACCATTGTCACCGCCCTGGTGGTCTTCTTCACCGGCGGGCACAACGTCTGGCACGCGCTGATCACCTGGGGCATCTGCCAGGGCGTCAACTCGGTCTTCGACAACTTCCTCCAGCCGCGCGTGATCGGCGAGCAGACCGGGCTCCACCCGCTGGTGGTGATGCCCGCGATGATGGTCGGCGGCCAGCAGTTCGGCATCCTCGGCGTGGTCCTGGCGGCGCCCGTAGCGGGCTGTGCGAAGATCCTCCTGGCGCACTTCATGCCCCGGCTGGCCGAGCCGATCCCCGATGACCAGACGCCCGAGGCCGAGCTGGCTCCGCTGGCGCCGGCCGAGCCCGAGCCCGAGCCCGAACCCGAGACCGAACCCGCTCCCGACGGAAAGGAACCGACTGATGACGGGTGACGATATCCGCTCCCGCTTTATGGCTTTCTTCGAGGCCCACGACCACCTGCTGCTCCCCAGCGCGAAGCTGCTCCCCGACGACCCCACCACCTACTTCACCACCGCCGGGATGCAGCCGTTCGTGCCGTACTTCCTGGGCAACGAGCGTCCGCCGGCGCGGCGGGTGGCGTCGTGCCAGAAGTGCCTCCGCGCCGACGACCTCGACGAGGTCGGCTACACCGCGCGCCACCTCTCCCTCTTCGAGATGCTCGGCAACTTCAGCTTCTTCGACTACTTCAAGCGCGACGCCATCGCCTGGGGCTGGGAGTTCATGCGCCAGGGGCTCGGGTTCGATCCGGAGCGGCTCTGGGTCAGCGTCTACGAGAACGACGACGAAGCGGCGAGCCTCTGGGAGCACCACGTCGGCGTGCCGGCGGAGCGCATCGTCCGCTTCGGGATGAAAGAGAACTGGTGGGGGCCGGTGGGCAGCTCCGGGCCGTGCGGGCCGTGCAGCGAGATCTTCCTCGACCGCGGGCCGGACTGGGGCGACGCCCACACCCCGCTCGAAGACGAGGGCGGCGACCGCTACGTCGAGCTCTGGAACCTGGTCTTCCAGCAGTACAACTCGGCGATGTCGAAGGCCGAGCTGATGCGCACCGGGACCGTCCCGCCGCCGCTTCCGGCGCCCGGCATCGATACCGGCGCCGGCCTCGAGCGCATTGCCGCCGCCACGCAGGGCGTCAGCACCGTGTTCGAGAGCGACCTGCTCCGCCCGCTCTGCGAGGCCGTCGTCGAGGTGGCGCGCGCCCACGGCGCCGCGGTGACGTACGGCGGGGACCGCGAGGTGACCGCCGCGATCAACCGCGTCAGCGACCACGTCCGCGCGCTCACCTTCGCCATCAGCGACGGCGTGTTCCCCTCCAACAAGGCCGGCGGCTACGTGCTCCGGCAGATCCTCCGCCGCGCGGCGCGCTTCGGCCGGCTCCGGCTCGGCCTCGACGAGCCGTTCGTCTACAAGCTCGTGCCGGCGGTGGTGGCGCGCTACGAGACGGTCTATCCCGAGGTGCGCGAGGGCCAGGCCACCGCCGAGACCATCATCCGGCAGGAGGAGGAGCGCTTCGCCGAGGCGCTCGAGACCGGCCTCCCGCGGCTTGACGAGGCGCTCGCCGAGCTGAAGCAGTCCGGCGGCACCACGCTTCCCGGCAAGACCGCGTTCTTCCTCTACGAGACCTTCGGCCTGCCGGTGGAGATGCAGGCCGAGGTGGCCGCGGAGCAGGGCCTTGCGGTCGCCGAGGAGGAGTTCGAGGCGATCCGCACGAGCCGCGAGAGCGTCCACATCGTCTCCGGCTTTACCGGCCACGGCGACTTCGGCGACGACCTCCTGGGTGAGTTGCCGCCCACCCGCTTCACCGGCTACGACGAGGAGGAGTGCCACGCCGAGGTGCTGGCCATCCTTGCGGGCGCCGAGCTGGACGGCGCGCGCGGGCTGGTCACCCGCGGCGAGCAAAGACAGGCGGCGGAGACCGGCGAGACGCTCACTTTGGTCCTTGACCGCAGCCCTTTCTACGCCGAGTCGGGAGGCCAGACCGGCGACCACGGCTCGCTGGTGATCGTGGTGGAAGAGGCGGAGGTGGTGGTGGTCGACATCGCCGACGTGCAGAAGGACAAGAACGGCCACTGGCTCCACCAGGGCACGGTGAGTGTGGGGCGACTCGAGCTGGGCGAGCGGGTCAACGCGACGGTGGACAGCGACCGCCGCGACCGCATCCGCCGGGCGCACACCGCCACGCACCTGCTCCACGCGGCGCTCCGCGGCCGGCTGGGGAGGCACGTGGCGCAGGCCGGCTCGCTGGTGGAGCCCGATCGACTGCGGTTCGACTTCAGCCACTTCGCCGCGCTCACCGACGAGGACCTGCGGGCGGTGGAGGACGCCGGCAACGGGATGGTGCTGGCCAACCACCCGATGCTGATCGCCGAGATGCCCATCGAGGAGGCGCGGGAGCTGGGCGCGCTGATGTTCTTCGGCGAGAAGTACGGCAAGACCGTGCGGGTGGTGAACGTCGGCGAGGAGTACGCCGAGGTGAGCACCGAGCTGTGCGGTGGCACGCACGTGCGCCGCACGGGCGACATCGGGCAGGTGCGCGTGCTCGGCGAGAGCAGCGTGGGGAGCGGCGTGCGGCGGATCGAGGCGCTCACGGGGCAGGCGGCGCTGGAGTATGGCCGCGGGCACACGGCGCTCCTGCGCGAGGCGGCGGCGCGGCTGAGGGTGCCGGCGGACGAAGTGTTCCGCGGGATCGAGCGGCAGCAGGAGCGGATCCGCGAGCTGCAGGCGGAGCTGCGCGCGGCGCGGCAGGCGCGTGCGGCGGTGGCGGACCTGCTCAAGCAGGCGGCGGACGACCTGTGCGGCGCGGGCGCCGAGCCGCGCGCGGCGCTCCTCGGCGCGGTGATCGACGGCAAGGTGGTCTTGGTCTGCAAGGCCAACGACGCGGCGGTGGCGATGGGCGCGCACGCCGGGAACACGGTCAAGGCGGCGGCGGCGGCGGCGGGCGGCCGGGGCGGCGGCAAGCCGCAGTTCGCGCAGGGTGGAGGGCCGGAGGCGGGGCAGGTCGAGGCGGCGGTGGCCGCGGGTCTGGCGGCGCTCAGGGCGCAGTTGGGCGGGTAGAGTGGGGATTGCGTCTCAGGCCGAGGTTCGGGCACCCCCTCCTTGCCAAGGAGGGGGCAGGGGGAGGTCCAGCCAAGAACCTGGAGCCAATGTCGGCAGAGGGCGCGGCGAAGCCGGGTGCAAGCTGACGCGCCGGGCTCGGACTGGACCTCCCCCTGCCCCCTCCTTGGCAAGGAGGGGGTGGGATGAAGGGGCTGAGTCCGGCCACGGCGGCGTGGCCTGACATGCCCGTCCACCTCGCCCTCGACATCGGCTCCGCCACCATCGGCCTGGCCGCCTGCGACGACGAGGAAGAGAGCGTCCGCGCGCTCTACACCATCACCCGGCTCAACCGCAAGCGCGATGTGGCCGCGGTGGCCGAGGAGGCCGGCCGGTGCCGGGCGGAGGTGATCGTGGTGGGCCTGGCGGTGCGCAGCGCGGGCGAGGAGGGCGACAGCGCCCGGCGCGCCCGAAAGCTCGGCGAGCTGGTGCGCGAGGCCACGGGGCTGCCGGTGGTGTATCAGGACGAGCGCCTGTCCACCTTCGAGGCGGGCGAACGGCTGCGGGCCCAGGGCTACACCGGCGAGGCGTTCGCGGCGCGGATCGATGCCGAGGCGGCGCGCGTGATCCTGGAGGACTACCTCGCCCGGCGGCCGTCCATTTGACATATGAACCGGATATGGTTACAGTGAAGGGCCAGGACTGACGTTGAGTCTTGACGACCTAATCGCGGCGATGCGGCGCAATCCGAAGGGAGTGCGGTTCGGCGAGTTGGTCCGCGTGATCGAGTCGTGCGGCTACGCCCAGGTGCGCACCTCGGGCAGCCACTGCATCTTCCGGCCCGTGTCGGGGTCGGGATCGAGCTTGGTCGTGGCGCGGCCGCACGGCGGACGAGACTACGTTAGCCCGGCTGCCGTGCGCGATGTCTTGGCGCTGGTAGCTGCATCCGCCGACGATGACGAAGGAGAGGAGTAGAGCATGGAAGTCCAGGCCGTTCGATCGCTTCTCCACCGTTACCCGCCGACCATCACCCCCGACGAGGACGGCTACCTGTCGGTGCGGTTTGCCGACTTCCCGGGCATCGTGACCGGCGGTGAGACCTTCGAGGCGGCGATGGACCATGCGGCGGAGGCCCTCGCGCTGATGGTCGGCGAATATGAGGAGCGCGGCATGCCGCTGCCGGAGCCGGTGTCCGAGGTGAGCGGGCACTTCAACGTGCGTGTGCCACGGGCGGTGCACCGGGCTCTGAAGCAGCGCGCCGCCGCCGAAGGGGTCAGCCTCAATGCCCTGGTGTCGCACCTGTTGAGTCACGCCACCGCATCGCGCCGTGAGTGACGCCGGCGCCCGGCGCGGCTAGTGGAACGCGATGTCGGACCCGGCCGGTCCCTCGAACTCAGACAGCCGGGCCATCAGCGCGGCCAGTCCGGCGCGCGAGATGGCGAACCCGCGGCGGAGCGTGGCTTCGGCGGGATCCGCTTCCAACTCGCGCCGGAAGCGCCGCGAGTCGCCGGCCAGCAGGAGCACCACCGGGAGCTGCGCCTCGTCCATCGCCTCGATGGCGCTCGACGCGTCGGTGCGCACTTCCTCGTCTTCGGCGCTGTGGGCGAGGTGCTCGAGCACCTCGGCGGCGTACATGACGTCGCCCGAGTCGCGGAGCAGCTCGGCCAGCCGGAGCGCATACTCGTGGACGCGCGGCGCCTGGGCCACCAGCCGGCGCATGGCATCCGTAGCGGCGGGCATGTCGCCCAGGTGGTAGGCCGCCGCGGCCAGGAATTCGAGCGCGCTGATGTCGTCCGGGTCCTCGAGGAGGTGGTCGGTGGCGAGCCGGCGCAGCTCGTCGTAGCGCCGCTCGAGGAGCAGGAGGTGGAGGTGCAGGCGGTCCACCCGCCAGCCCTCTTCGGGACACGCGGCGCGGGCCAGCTCGAGCCGCTCCAGGGCGGAGTCGAGCCCCTCGGTCTGGCGCAGGAGCACCGCCGAATCGAGGTAGAAGCCGACCTGCTCGGGGTGGGTGGCGATGGCCTCGTCGAGGGCTTCGAGCGCCAGGTCGGTCTGGCCGATGCGCTGATAGCCGAGCGCCAGGTGGCGCCGGGCCTCGCTGACCTTGGGGTCCATGGCGATGGCCAGGATGGCGGCGCCGACGGCTTCGCCGGGGTGGTCGGTGGCCAGGTAGGCCTCGCTCAGCAGCTCCTGTGCGGCGGCGAGGGTCGGCTCCTGGTGCACCAGGCGGCGGAGCAGTTTGGCGGCGGCCCGGGGCTCTCCGTCGCGGAGCAGCCGGGCGGCCTTGGCCAGGCGGGAGGGGACGCTCATGACCGGCCCTCGGCACTGGCGGCCGCTCCGGCGCGCGGCGGCGGCTCGCCCAGGATCTCGCCGATCTGCTCCGCTCCCAGCGTCTCGCGCTCCAACAGCGCGGCCACGAGCACTTCCATCTCCTCGCGGTGGTTCTCGATCACCCCGCGCGCCGCGGCGTAGGCCTCGTCCACCAGCCGCCGGATCTCGACGTCGATCTCCCGCGCCATCTCCTCGCTGTAGTTGCGGTCCTCCACCAAGTCGCGGCCGAGGAACACCGGGCCATGCCGCCCGCCGAGGGTGCGCGGCCCGAGCACCTCGCTCATGCCGTACTCGCAGATGATGCTGCGGGCGATGCCCGTGCTCCGCTCCAAGTCGTTCTGCGCGCCGGTGGCGATGCCGTCGCGGCCGAAGACCAGCTCCTCGGTGGCGCGCCCGCCGAGCAGATGGGCCATCGCGGCGAGCAGCTCGGAGCGGGTGTAGCTGTAGCGGTCCTCCTCGGGCAGGGTGGTCACTTGGCCCAGCGAGAGCCCGCGCGGGAGGATGCTGATCTTGTGCACCGGGTTGCACCAGGGCAGGAAGTGAGCCACCAGGGCGTGCCCGGCCTCGTGGTAGGCTACCTGTGTCCGCTCGCTTTCGCTGAGCACCAGGCTGCGCCGCTCGCGGCCGCTGACCACGCGCTGGATGGCCTCCTCCAGGTCGAGCATGGTGATCACCTGGTGCTCGAGCCGGGCGGCCAGGATGCTCCCCTCGTTGACCACGCTGAAGAGGTCGGCGCCGGTCATGCCGGCGGTCTGCCGGGCGAGCACGCCGGCGTCCACATCCGGATCGATGGGTCGCGGCTTGAGGTAGAGCTCGAGAATGTCGCGGCGGCCCTTGACGTCGGGGTGGTCCACCACCACGCGCCGGTCGAAGCGGCCCGGCCGGAGCAGCGCGGGATCGAGGATGTCGGGCCGATTGGTGGCGGCCATCACGATCACGCCGGAATTGGTCTCGAAACCGTCCATCTCCACCAGGAGCTGGTTGACCGTCTGCTCGCGCTCGTCGTGCCCGCCGCCGAGTCCGGCGCCGCGGTGCCGGCCGACGGCGTCGAGCTCGTCGATGAACACGATGCAGGGCCGGTGGAGTTTGGCCTGCTCGAACAGGTCGCGCACGCGGCTGGCGCCCACGCCGACGAACATCTCCACGAAGTCGGAGCCGCTGATGTGGAAGAAGGGCACGTCGGCCTCGCCGGCGACCGCCCGCGCGAGGAGGGTCTTGCCGCACCCGGGCGGCCCCATGAGGAGCACCCCTTTGGGGATCTCCGCCCCGAGCCGGCGGTAGCGGTCGGCGTGGCGGAGGAAGTCGACGATCTCGTTGAGCTCCTCGATGGCCTCACCGACCCCGGCGACGTCGTCGAAGGTCTTCCGCGGCTGCCCGTCGGTGAGCCGGCGGACGCGGCTGCGGCCGAAGGCCATGGCCTGGCTGTTGCCGCTGTTGAGCTGCCGCATGAAGAGCATGAACATGAGCCCGACGATCAGCACGACGGGCACGACGGTGAGGAGGTAGCGAGGGAGATCGCGGAAGGCCGACGCGCGGGGATAGTCCACGCTGACCAGGGTGCCGGCGGCCTTCATCGCCTGGTCGAGGTCCTGCCGCACCACGTTGAGGTCGTTGGGCCCGGCGACCCGCCACTCGTTGCCTTGCACGGCGGCCACGATCTGGGCGCCCTTGTCATAGACTTTGACCGACTGGACCTTGCCGTCCTTCACCGCCTCGACGAGCTGGGAGTAGGTGTAGCGGGCGGAACGGACCTTCCAACCCACCTTGTTCACCAGGTTGGCGCCGAGCACGAGCAGCACGAAGAGAACCAGCCAGAAACCACGGCCTGCGCTGCAAGACTGCCTCCTCGCCGGGAACCGCGTCTCGGGGCATTATAACACGGGGAGGAGGGGCCGGTCGCGGGCGGCGCCGCGCGCGAGGGCGAGTCGTTTGACTTGCCTCCGGGCGGCGGGCTATACTCCGATCGGCCAGGGTCCGGCATGACCATTGCGTGTCCCGAATGTGGCGCCGAGAACCCACCGGAGGGCTCCGCCTGCGCCGCCTGCAACAGCGGTCTCGAGGTGCCCTGCGCGCGATGCGGGTTTGCCAATCGAGTCGGCGACCGTTACTGCGGCGGCTGCGGGATCCGGCTCGACCAGGCTCAGGCGCAAACCCCCGCCGCCACGACCCTCTCCGCCCAGGCCACACCCAAGCGCGATGAGCTGCGCACCATCACCGTCATGATGGCCGATCTCGACGGCTTCGCCGAGATGACCGAGGTCTACGGCCGCGAGCGGCAGACCGAGGTCATGAACACGGTCATCGAGCGGCTTGCCGAGCAGCACAGCGTGCGCACGTTCGACGGCTACATCGACAAGGTGCTCGACGGCGACATCATGGCGCTGTTCGGGGCGCCCATCGCCCACGAAGACGCCCCCG